>DEIW01000096.1:0-4374 GCA_002352705.1 Bacteroidales bacterium UBA2764
GCCGCTGAGTGCCCGAAGAGTGTCAGCCTGGCGAATATCGCCCGTTTGAACCGCGAGTTCCTCGCAGCTAAGTTCAAGGACTAAAAATCAGCCATACATGGCTGATACATACAAGAATGGCGACTCATATGAGCCGCCATTCTTATTCTGATTAGTTGTCGGGTACTATCTCTTGCAGAATACCTTTCGAGAAATCTTCCAGCATCGTACTGGACATTCCTGTACGTTGTGCTATCAGTTGTCTGCGTCGGTACAGTGTACGTTTTTCCATTCGCAGGATTGCACAAATCTCGACGTTATCCATACCGATTCCCAAGAGACAAAGAACTAACAAGTCCAGTTCAGTCAAGTCGGGGTATTTCTTTTTGAGCGTACTGATTGGCTTTTGGTAAATATCGAAGAGTTCCTGACTCAGTTCTTCGATACCCTGTTGGTGATAAATGAATTGTGCCACGAGGTCTTCACCGCGCGTAATGCGGTTTTGAGCCTGTTCGGTGAGAGCGATTTTCTCTTTCACCTTTTCCAATAGTTTCTCCCGCCATTCTTCCGACTCTTGTTCTGCTATGTTGCGTTGCAATTCCTGTGTCTCCAATTTGTGGTTAATAATATCTGTCTTTATTATAATCCAGATAAATACCACTACCAAAATTCCGATGAGCAAAAAAGTGCTGCCAATTGCTATTTCGTAATTCATACTTGTATATCTGTTTTAAAAACCATTATTTATTCGATTGCGCAGATCATTGTATAGTTCTTCGGTATGTGCAAAAGCATACAACTTAAACTTTTGATTTCCTACAGTAATTTCCAAAAGTCTGAAAGGTGTAAAGAGCAGTTGGATGCCCTTCTCGTGGTAACACCTCAAATCCAAGAAGTTTGGAGCATACGTAACATCGTTGATGTGCGAAATAGGTATTGTTAGACTTGTTTCGTTGTTAAAATAGTTTTCTTTCACAATCAGACTGTCTCCAACAATGCTATATTTCCCTGTCCGAAACCGATGGAAATATTTGAGCATGATAATAATAAGTACGATACAGCTTGTGAAAATTAACATCCGAACATCTCCCATAGAAAAAGTTGACTTTAATCCTCCTGCAAAATAAAGAATGGCAGTAGGGATAATCAATGATACAATAAACAAGCAATCAAAAAATAGTATGAAACCGAATGTCCGGAGTATATACGACCAACGGAATTCATTGTCGTAGGAACGTGATGACAAGGTATTGTTTTTCATATTTATCTCAAATTAATTATTTAAATCCATTTGTTTAATTGCATGCAATTTGTGTTACGTTCTGTACAGCATGAAAGCTTCATTAATCCTATAATAAGGAATAATGTAAATAAATTAATAAACTTTTTCATTTGATAATCATTTTTTTGTAGTTAAACATGTTTGATTTCGGTCAACCATGGCGCCAAATCGGTTATCGAAATCCGATGCAAAATTACTACAAAAAAGTGTATTCTTCCAAATAAAAAAGTACTAAAAATGCTATTTAGACAATTCTATAACTGTTTGATTTTATGCGGCTTACTGTAATAGCAAGTACTAAAGCACAGTGAAAAAGTACTAAAGCAAGCCCATCACAGGCTCATACCGAGAATATTAAAGGTTTTTCCGTCTCGGATGATGAGGAGTTGCCCATTCCGCAGGATTTTCTTTCCTTTAGATTTCTGAGTATTGTCAGAGATGTTTATTACCGCTTGAGTAGCACCCTCCAATTCGAAGCATACTTTGCTGATTCTTGTTCCGGTACCGGCAGAGCGCTGAATTGTGAAAGATTTGGCATTGGCGGGAGCAGATAGCTTGACACTTTCCTTTGCTGTGCTTGAGATGGTATAGGTGGTATTGGCAGTGCTATTCCAGTGGTAGGCAATGGTGTTTTTATTCTGGCTTGCGTCCAGATTAGGGATGGTGACATCAAACTCAACGGCTTTGATCGTGGTCTGGTACGCCGAGAAATCGAAAGTGATGTAGTCCGCATTGCCGCCAAGGTTCAGGTAGCCCTGCTGGTCCCAAGTACTCTTGGACATATTGGCTGTGACGAATAATTGCGCGAATTCAGCGGGAATACCTTTATTGGCGGTAGTAGGTTCTTCTCCGAGACTCAGATCCACGCAGCAGTCTCCGGACACGACAACAGGCGTTTCTTCACCTCCACCCGGCGTATCTCCACCTCCGGGTTCCGTGCTGTCACAGGAAGAGGAAACGGCGGCTTTGTCGGTAACCGTTAATGTGGCTCCGGCTCCGCATGAGGTATTGGTAATATGGTTTTTAGCGGTAGCAGCCGTGAGCTGGTCATAACTGTAGGTCGGCGCAGCAACCGGCGTGGAGGAGTTGGACGGCAGTTTGCCGGTGCAGTTGACGAAGGTGCAGCGATTAGTGTCGCCTCCGTATGAGTCACTCCATATCTTGGAGGCACTGTTGGCTTTTCCGGCAAAGGTGCATCCCTCAAAATAGCATTTCGCGTTCTCCGGACCTAGGTAGTAGTCAGCTACCGAGCTGTTCCAATAGCAGTTGAGGAAATGGAGTTCGCAGTTGCGGCAACGCGTCATTCGTTGCTTGCAGCCTTGATCCCACCAGCAATAACCATAGGTGATATTATATGTCCCGTCTGCCGGTTTGTCGCTGCTTCCGGAGCCTATGAGGTTAGAGAATCGGTGGTCATCCGTTCCGCCCGAACCACCAGCCTTAGGCGTCTTCAGATAACGGAAACGACACCAGGTAACGCTGATGTTGTCGCTCTTGCCTTTGATGTCGAAGTTGCCGTCCATGCCGTCCTGAAAATCGCAGTGGTCCACCCATACATTCTTGGCTCCGTCGAGCGTCAGCAGGTCTTTTCCGTCGCAATCATACGCGCCCGGCCCTTCAAGCGTGAGGTTGCGCAAGATAATATTTGAACCTTTGAGGTACAGAATACCTGATTTCTCTTTAGTCTGGCTGGTAGAAACCAGTCTTTTTCCCGGCAATGCCATGATAGTCAGGTTGCTTTTGTCCGTACTGATCTGGTCTTCAATGTTAATGTTCTGCGTAACAATGATGACTTTATTGCTGCTCTTGAGTGCGCTCTTCAGCTCGCTTTCGGACTTAACCAACGTGGGAGTTACATTGCCACCTCCGGTGACATTAGTACCGGCGTAGCCCCATGACGAGGGAGCGCAATAGTTAACGGCCGATGCAGCTACAAAGGGGTACAGTACTAAGAAACATGTACAAAGGGTAGTATAGATCTTTTTCATATTTATTGAGTTTTTAATCAGCCAAACATGGCTGATACTGTTATTTCCAAAGGGATAAAGCGTGCTCTTCTTTGGCGGTCATCTGCGCCTTGGTCTCCGGTGTTTTGTCTCCTTGCCCGGTGAGGTGGAGCACGCCATGGATGATTATCCGTAGCAGTTCGTAATCAAACGTGACTCCCACCATCTCCGCATTCGAGCGGACAGTGTCCAACGAAATGAAAATATCTCCGTTCAGCGTCGAAGCGGTGGAGTAGTCGAAGGTGATGACATCGGTGTAATAGTCATGCCCCAGAAACCGGCGGTTGACTTCCAGTTCCCGTTCATCAGAGCAGAAGATGTAGTTGATGTTTCCTACGGCAAATCCATAGTGCGCAGCGACCGCCCGAATCCAGCGGTTTATTTTCCGCTCATCGAGCACAGGCATTTCAATACTATCCGAATTAAAGGATATCATAATTACATGTTGTTAACCCTTACTTAATATCGAGAATCTCGCACTTATCTCGTACTTATCTCGCACTAATCACGTACTAATCACGCACTATTTTTTCTATGTTTATTTCGTTAGTATTATATACTATGTATATAATACCGAGATGTTACCCGAAAAATATCGGTGCAATAGCAAAAGCAGCAATCGCTCCCGCTAAATCAGCCAACAAACAGCATGCCACAGCATGCCGCGTATCTTTGATATTCACAGACCCGAAATAGACAGCGAGGACATAAAAAGTAGTGTCCGTAGTCCCTTGCAGGATGCAACAGAGGCGTCCGACAAGACTATCCGCTCCGTGAGTAGTCATGGCTTCGAGCATGAGTCCTCGAGCACCACTTCCTGATAGGGGTTTCATCAGCGCCGTAGGAACGGCTCCCGCCAAGTCGGGGTTTATTCCGCAAGCGGCAAAGCACCACGCGATGCCCTGTTCCAGTAGTCCCATAGCTCCACTGGCACGGAACATGCCAACCGCCACTAATATTGCTATCAAATAAGGAATAATCCCAATAGCAGTCTGGAATCCGCCTTTCGCCCCGTCGATGAAAGCGTCATAAACGTTAATGCGTTTGCTCATGGCCTGGATGACAAACCATGTAATCACGCCCAACAAGATGATGGCAGCGGCAGCT
>DEIW01000096.1:4409-4767 GCA_002352705.1 Bacteroidales bacterium UBA2764
CCGAAAGCGTTTGCGGCGCAAGCTGTGTAGCCCCCCAAACCAACAGTCCCACCAGGGCAGTCAGTCCGATAACAGTGCCTAATACAACAGGGTCTTTCATCCTGATTTTCTGGGCGATGCATACGCATATGAGTCCGACCAGCGTTGCAACGTAGGTGGCGATTAGAATTGGCAGGAAGACATCTGCAGGGTTTGCAGCGCCCAGTTGTGCCCGGTATGCCATGATGGTAGTAGGAATAAGTGTCAAACCGCTGGCTCCCAGAACGACAAACATAATCATGGCATTGGAAGCCTTGGATTTATCGGTATTCAGTTCCTGCAGTTCTCCCATGGCTTTGAGTCCCATCGGAGTAGCCGC
>DEIW01000080.1:0-3476 GCA_002352705.1 Bacteroidales bacterium UBA2764
GTCGCTTTTGCTGCGGCGAGCATCGCTTTGCGTTTGTCGTCGATGGCTTTCTCCAGTTTCTTGGCATCCATCTTCTGCCATGCGGCGTTCTTCCAACCGGCCTTGATGGACTCGGTGAGCCGTTTCTTCTCCTCTTCGGGGTCTTTATAGAGTCCGGCAAGGGCAGAGGTGTTAATATCCTTCTTGATGGGCGTCGGGGTGATGCCATGCTCGGCATTATAACGCATCTGGATAGTACGTCGACGGTTCGTCTCGTTGATGGTGGCTTGCATCGCCGGGGTGATAATATCGCCGTAGAGGATAGCTTTTCCGTGGATATGCCGTGCAGCGCGTCCTACTGTCTGAGTCAAACTGCGCTGGTCACGCAGGAAGCCTGTTTTGTCTGCATCAAGAATAGCCACAAGGGAGACTTCCGGCAGGTCGAGTCCTTCGCGCAATAAATTTACTCCGACAAGCACGTCGTACTCGCCACGCCGAAGATCCTCCATAATCTTCACGCGCTCAATCGTGTCAATATCGCTGTGGATATACGCGGATTTGATACGGTATCTGCGCAGGTATTCGTCCAATTCCTCTGCCATCCTTTTGGTCAGCGTCGTCACTAACACACGTTCGTTGCGATGAATCCGCGTCTTGATTTCGTCCATCAGGTCGTCCACCTGATTCTCCGTCGGGCGAACCTCTATCTCCGGATCCAACAGACCTGTAGGACGGATGAGTTGGTCAATCACGATTCCTTCCGAACGGTTCAACTCGTACTCGTCCGGCGTGGCTGACACATAGATGGTCTGACCCGTCTTGGCCTCAAACTCATCGAACTTGAGCGGACGGTTATCGCGTGCGGCAGGGAGTCGGAAGCCGTAGGTGACGAGGTTGTCCTTACGGGCTTTGTCGCCTCCGTACATGCCGCGAATCTGCGGAACCGTCACGTGGCTCTCATCGATGACGAGTAACATGTCTTTCGGGAAATAATCCAACAGACAATAGGGCGGAGTGCCTTCTTCGCGGCCGTCGAAATAGCGGCTGTAGTTCTCTACACCGGAGCAGTAACCCAGTTCGTCCAGCATCTCTAAATCGTACTTCACCCGTTCCTCAATACGTTTGGCATATAACTCTTCGCCGATAGAAGTGAAGTATTCTATCTGTTTGGCTAAATCTGCCTTAATCTGTTCTTTTGCCGCCGCAATACGGTCAGCGGAGGTTAAGAAAATCGTTGCAGGAGAGAGATTATAATGGTCAAACTCCTCCAGAACCTGTCCGGAGATAGGATCGATAGTAAGGATGGCGTCTATCTCGTTGCCGAAGAACTCAATCCGCACGATATAATCGGCATAGGCGAGGGCGATATCCACCGTGTCCCCTTTCACGCGGAAACGCCCGCGCGCTAATTCTATGTCATTACGCACATACTGCGCGGAAACAAGTTGTTTTAAAAGCGTGTCCATCGGAATCTCCTCTCCTCGCTTGAGTTCTATCACATTCTGAGTGAAATCCTGCGGACTGCCCAAACCGTAGATACAACTGACGGAGGAAACGATGATAGCATCCTTCCGTCCGCTCAATAACGCTGCTACTGCAGAGAGACGCAGTCGGTCTATCTCTTCGTTGATGGAGAGGTCTTTCTCAATATACAAATCCGTACTGGGGATATACGCCTCAGGCTGATAGTAGTCGTAATACGAAACGAAATATTCTACGGCGTTATGCGGGAAGAAAGCCTTCATCTCTGAGTATAACTGTGCAGCCAGGGTCTTGTTATGGCTCATGATGAGGGTGGGGCGGTTCACCTCTTTAATCACATTCGCGATAGTAAAGGTCTTACCGCTACCCGTCACGCCGAGCAATACCTGCGCTTCCGCGCCGGCGTTCAAACCATCAACAAGTGCTTCTATTGCTTGAGGCTGATCCCCCGTTGGCTTGTATGGAGACTCGAGTTGGAACATAATAACTATTTAATGTCACGTCAGTGACCACTTCGACTAATTAACAAAAAAAGGGGCGAACCCCTTTTTTTACTTAACGCGACGCTCTTGGATGCGGGCTTTCTTACCCGTACGCTCGCGGAGGTAATACAGTTTGGCACGACGGACTTTACCGTACTTGTTCACTGTGATGCTCTCGATGAAGGGGCTGTCCATCGGGAAGATACGCTCTACACCAACGTTGCCGCTCATCTTGCGAACTGTGAAGCGCTTCTTGTCGCCGCTACCATGGATGCAGATTACATCTCCGCGGAACTCCTGTACACGCTCTTTGTTACCCTCTTTAATACGATAACCAACGGTTATCTGGTCGCCTGCCTTGAATGCGGGCAGCTCTTTCTTCTCACCGGCAAAAGCTTGCTCGGCTACTTTAATCAAATCCATTTCTTTTTTTTCTTTTTATGGATTCATACTTACCATAATAAGCATTTACTACTATTCGGTCGTTCGTCCTTGCCAAACGCCTAATGCAATCGCCAGAGGCTTACTATGATGCTTTTTTGACAAAAAAGCGTGCAAAGATACTGCTTTTTTTCGAATTGACCAAATAAATTCGCATTTTTTTGTGGTTTTCTTGCATATTTGCGAAAAATGTAGTACTTTTGTGGCATGAATCGGTTCGGAGACAAATGGACTTTTACCTCTTTCGGCGAGTCGCACGGAGCCGCGATAGGAGGCGTGCTGGACGGCGTCCCTGCCGGGCTTCATATTGATTTTGCGCTGATACGCGAGGAATTGGAGCGCAGGGCGGGTAAAATCGTAAATGGCAAATGCCCCGTTTCTCCGCGTGCCCTGCGTGAATCAGACGAGGTGGAATGGCTCTCCGGAGTCATGGAAAGTGACCAAGTGACCAAGGACCAAGGACTCATCACCTTAGGCACTCCTATCGCATTTATAATAAGGAACAAGGACGCGCGGCCGGAGGACTATGAATGGCTCAGACACTCCTATCGTGAAGGTCATGCCGACAAAGTCTATGAGCAGAAATACGGTATTCGCGATTGGCGTGGAGGAGGCAGAGCCTCTGCCCGCGAGACAGCCGCACGCATCGTAGCCGGATGTCTTGCCAAGCAAGAACTCGCCGCCAAAGGAGTGTGCATCAATGCACACTTGATACAAGTAGGCGCAGAGACCGACCCATCCAAATTCGCAGAGACCATCGCTTTTTACCAACGAGAAGGGGACTCCATCGGAGGCATCGTCGAATGCCGCATCAACGGTCTGCCCGCCGGAACGGGTGAACCGATTTTCAACAAACTGCAAGCCGAACTGGCCTTCGCTGTCATGAGTATCAATGCCTGTAAGGGCTTTGAGTACGGCACCGGCTTCGCGGGAGTCACACAACCCGGCTCAGCCATCAATCACATATCCGGCGGTATATCCGGCGGTATAGCCGATGGCACGGAAATTATCTTCCGCTGTGTCTTCAAACCCACACCGACGACCCCAAAAGCCTTGGCTAAGGTACAAAGTGACGATGTACAATGTACAAAG
>DEIW01000080.1:3508-3667 GCA_002352705.1 Bacteroidales bacterium UBA2764
GCCATGATGCGTGTGTGGCGGTACGCGCTGTGCCTGTTGTCGAGGCCATGACAGCCCTCGCTTTGGTACAGTTTTTGTAATATAATAACGGCATCACGTAATTAGGTAATTACGAATAAACTTAAAATAACATTCATATGGCAACAAAGAAATTAACCC
>DEIW01000080.1:3709-4521 GCA_002352705.1 Bacteroidales bacterium UBA2764
CCAATAAGATTTTGGCAGGCGTTTGCGGCGGTATCGCCGAGTATTTTGACATTGACCCGACACTGGTGCGTATCCTCTATGCCGCATTGACTTTCTTCAGCGCAGCTTTCCCCGGCTTGATCCTGTACATCATTATGATGCTCATCATGCCCGAGAAGGACAAGAATGACAATATTCAGGACGCAGAGGTGGTCGAGTAAGTCTTATTGATGTAGGTGGCGAAGAAAATCCGAGAGGTAGATTCGCCAGTTGCGCCACGTATGACCACCCGTAGTCTCCATATAGACGCGGGTGGTTTGTTTTTTTCCCAGACGGTGGTAGAAACGCTTGGCATTGGCATGGAACATGTCTTTCTTGCCGGTATAGACATACACGGCGGCGCTATCCTGCGGCAGTTGTTTCTTATGCACCACAGGAGAGAACATCCCTATGGCCACGAAATAGCCGGGTAACATATTAGCAGTGTTGGCTGCGATGCGCGCACCGTCGGAGAGACCGGCAATATATCGTTCATCGGACACACGATACGTGGTATCTGTCATATGTATCAGTTCCACGAGCGCTTTTTCTATATCATGATCGTGACACAGACGGGGATAGTTGATTACATTATTCCACAGCGTGTGATGGCTCGGTTTGTCCTCATGCACTCCGAAATTGACGTCCGGCATGACAAGAATCATGGGCTGGCATTGCCCCTCTGCCACCAGGTTTTCTATGATATGTATCGCCCTTCCGCGTTCAGCCCATGAGCCTTCATAACCGTTGATGCCATGAATGAGATAAAGCACCGGAAAGGTTCCTCCTGATTC
>DEIW01000080.1:4570-8988 GCA_002352705.1 Bacteroidales bacterium UBA2764
CCTGCCGGCAGGTAGATATTCACCCGCCTGTGGAGTTTCTCGTTGGTACTGTACCATGCAGTACGGATGAGTTGACCTTTCTTATCCGGTTGGCGGTAGAGATTTGCTTGTGTAGAACCGCCTACGTTAACCACATTCCATTTATGCATTTTCTGCCACGCCGTGTCTGCATTGAGCGGATCAGGCTTGCGCTTGCCGTTCACGCAGAAACAATAGGTATAAGTTTCCGGACTGACAGGGCGGGTGGTGGCATAATAGCATCCGTCCCACTCGCGATCCATCTTGATTCGCCGTGTGCGGTCGGTGTAACAGTCAGGGTTCTCATCGGCATACAACAAATCGCTCTGTACACTAACCTTCTTGCCCGGACCGCAATAACGAAAAGTGAGCGTACTATCCTCGTTCACAGTGACGGACATGTACTTGCTCTGCGCCCGGACAGCCAAGATGCAGAGCAAAAAGAGAACGATAATGAAGCACTTATTTTTCATATGCCAACCGTATATTATCACACCACACCACATTCCCCGGGCAGCCGGTGAAGGGTAGCATGGAACCGGCGGAGATCTGTAAAATCAGATGCGTCGGCGTTGCATCCTCGCGAAAACCCACCTCCTCAATGAACACCATTTCCCCTTTGCTGTTATGGGTCTTATGGCGGTTGGCGGAGAGCTCTTTGGATGCCTCTCCGGCCTTGCCGTACACCACCGGCAAACGGAAGTCATTACGCCACTCCGTCGTCCGTTCTATCGGTTGAACGGCCGTTCCGACACGATAGGCATACACATGCCCGTTCTCCTCCCAACGGTGTTGCAGGATCAGGGTTATATGCCCCATGTCATGTCCCGCTACTTCTTTGACTCTCGTCCGGGCAGGGGCATAGACAGCGGGATTATTCCGGATAAGTGCCTTGTAGTCAAGTATCAACGCACTCGGTCTGCCCGTAAACGGCATACCCATGTCAATCGCCGAATTAGGATCCGAACTCTGCTTCATGCCCACTATCTCTTGCAGCTTGCCGGTATAGATAGAACCGGTGGCAAGTGCTTTGAAATCAATGCCTAAAGCCTGGACAACCTCCAGCGTACTCTCCATCCGGCAGCAGGTGCCGTCACCTCTCTTCTCCGGTGTGACGGACACCGACACCTTGTCCACGCCTAATGCACGGGCATGGGCGTTGCTGCTGCTCCACGGACCGCCTATCTTATAGAGCGTCTTCGTCTTACCGCCGATGAGGGCTGACTCTTTGATCTGCTGCCCCGTCCAGTGTTCGAAATCGCCGAACGGCACCAACTCAACGCGTTCCTTGCCACATACACTCCCCGATACAAGCAAAGCGAGGAAAATCCATTTGTTCGTATTCATATTAAAAATAAGCTCTTAAAGTAACCATTATGGCCGAATTGGCTTTCGGTGCCGCGCATAACTCGTCATAAGGACAGGCCGTGGGGCTGAACATGGAGAACCAACGGGGGGCCATGCCAAACACTCCCTGCATCCTGGACATGCTCATCCCTACGTCTATCAGCAGATAAGGGGTGATAGGAGGCAAAGTCAGGTCCAGATACACACGGCCTTTCCCTACCGGACCGCCAAACAACCCTTTGTCATAACGAACGGAACGCAGGGTAAGGTGCTCTGACCATGTAGGCTCTTTCGTCTCAGAGGCTGCCGTACTACCACACAAAGAAAGGCAGACGAATACTATGATGTGCAACCGCTTCTTCATTTCTCTTTTCCTGTGCCTTCGCGCAATCGGCTATTTCTTCCTGTAGCATCTCTTCAAACTGCGTGACCGAGTTCTCCAGGGTGTATCGTTTGGCGGACTGATAGTACAACTCGCCTATGTATTTACGCTCGTTGGGGTGGTCCAGCCAGTAGTCTATCGCACGTGCCAGGTCTTTTGGGTCGCCGGGCTTGAACAGACTGCGGCCGTCCAGCGCGAACTGCGGCGTTGCGGACACATCGCTGTTCGCTATCACCGGCACCAGACCTGTCGCAAACGCCTCGATACAACTGATGGCCTCGCTCTCCATGTCACTGGCATGGACGTACAAATCGGTCATTCCGAGGTGGTGAATCAACTCTTCTTTGCTCAGATACAGGAACATCGGCTTGTTCGGCAACTTCTCGCCCAGCGCAACATATTCGTCATATTTAGGCCCCTTACCTGCAAAAACCAACTGAATTCGGTCTGCATACTTGCTATACGGCACGGCATTGATGAGCACGTCCTGACGTTTCTCGCCAGACAGACGCCCAACCATCGTAATCACTATTTTTCCTTCCAACTCTGCACTCTTTGCGGGACGCCCATGGTCGATATACTCCTTTCCCGCCTCCAGAAACTCGTTCTGGATTCCGTTGCTGATGGGATGAATCTTTGCCGTGTATCCGCGTTCGGCTATCATGTCGCCCATGAATTTAGACGGCACATGCACATGACGAACGCGATTATAAACACCTTGACGGAAGGTCTTGTAGAATAGTTCATTAAACCACTCCACTTTACCCATGTTCACCGACGAAGTCATGTTCTCCGGTTGTACATGAAAAGCCGCCGTCACCGGTTTGCCGGTTTCGTTGCAGTAGTTTACTGCCTCCATCGCTATCCCGAACGGCACATAGATGTGTACTATGTCCGCCCAGTCGCACGCGTCATGCACGATGTTTTTGTTGTTTTTCGCAAAACTGAAATCGTGTTTGTCGCATAGTGGCTGGAATACCGGAATATAGAATTTCGGTGTCGTAAAATCTCCGTCCGTCAGATTGTTCTCTTTGTACTCCGGCGTATCCCAGCACAGCGCACATACTTCATGCCCTCGTTTCCGCAGTTCCCCTGCAAAACGCTGTGCAGAGATACTGGTCCCGTTATTCGTGGTATAAAAACTGTCTATAACAAATAAAATCTTCATAAATTTTCTTGTTTCGTGAGTCGTTTTTTCAAAATGGGCTGCAAAAGTACTGCTTTTTAATCAATTATCGCTTTTCTAATTCTTACGAATATTGTTCTAATTCTACTATTCTGCTTGCACATGTCAAAAAATTGTTGTACCTTTGCACACGAATTGTTCTAATACGTATATGATACATGAAGACACAAAAGCAAGAAAACGACATTTTGCTGGACTTTTCAGGTTTTGAATGGGTTAGTTTTATCCCCGGAGAGACATCCGTGGACGATATATGCGTCATGCATGCCAAAGGTGAAAAATGTGCTTTTATCAATCGGATTATTCCCGAGCAGTATTTTTCGCCGAGTTATTGTTTCCAAATTGTGAATAAAGGATTCGGCAAGATCTATATCAACAACGAAGAATATGATATTAAAGCCAATGACGGATTTCTCTTGGTTCCAGATTTCTTGGTAAAGCGCCCCACCAACTTGGAAGGTAACATAGATATGTATATCTTAGCCATCTCCCGAGAATTTATGGCGGAGATGAATCTCCAATTCCCTTTGTCGCTCATTTCACATATCTATATCCATCCCGTTTGGCACATGAACGCGCAGGTAGTACAAGGTAGCATCCATTATTTTGAATTGTTACGTGAGGTGGTTGCCTCGCAAAACCGCACTGCCACCAAGCTTCTCATCCATTCGCTTTTCCACTTTCTGGCAGGGGACATTGCCAACACCAAAATACATGCGCCGTCCATATCACGCAACGAAGATATCACAGGGCGTTTCATGCACCTCGTGGATGCCCATTGCGAACAGCAGCACTCGCTCGATTGGTATGCCGACCAGCTTTGCCTCTCCACGCGCTACGTAGCCAACACTATCAAAGAGACACTCGGCATTCCTGCCAGTTCGTTTATCGAACGCGCTATCATGCAACGCGCCAAAACACTTCTTGTCTCTACGCCTATGCCCATACAGCAAATAGCCGACCAGCTCGGCTTCCGGAACCAATCCCATTTCGGCACATTCTTCAAACGCCACGAAGGACTATCCCCCGCAGCGTTTAGAAAAAAGAAAGAGTAAGTTGTATATTGAATAAATATACTGTTTAGAACAGGACTATCACGGGATGGAGAAGCCAATTGACTTTTGGCTTCGAAAAGGGAAGGTGGTCGGGGAGACCAAACCGACCGAGAAGTCCTGAGAAGAACCTAAGAATAGTACAATCAGAACAAAAGAAGCGGCTCATTTGAGTCGCTTCCTTTATCTATTTAGTACTTTAGTCACTTGGTCACTTAACCACGACCGGTTTGTACTTAGGAACAAGAGCCTTCATTACACTCCAGCCGATAAGGTAAGCTACTGCGCAGATGCAGAATACAATCATGTAGGCTGCTTCTTTTCCTGTGAAGCCCATGAAAGCGAAGGCGTCGCCTAAACCTGCCGAGTAGTCAAAGAGAACACCCGAACCTTTGTTGATGAGGAATGAACCTACACCGCCTGCCATAGCACC
>DEIW01000080.1:9087-9227 GCA_002352705.1 Bacteroidales bacterium UBA2764
CCCACGATACCGATGATGATAGCCACTGCCCAAGGACCATAAACACTACCAAGAGGTTGTGCGAACAAAGCCAACAATGGGAAGAACGCAAAGATTAACATCGCGCGCATACGACCGGCGTACGGCTCCATGCCTTTCTT
>DEIW01000050.1:0-8114 GCA_002352705.1 Bacteroidales bacterium UBA2764
AGCTCAAACTACCTCAAACAAGCGCAGCTCTATTATGCTTTATTTTCGATGTGATTTATGCACCATGCGAATCCGCGGGCAAGGCGGAGATGGGGAGTGACGAAATGCCCACCCTGCTCCATGACAAGCGTGCAGTGCCCGGCACCCAACTGTTGCCGGAGCAAGTCATACTCCGTCCGGACGCAGTCTCCTACTACGGCCAAACGCCGGTTACGGGTTTTCTCTTCTTTGTCGCCAAGGCTGAGATAGACATTCCCGGTACGCACAGGATGAAGAGCGGCATACTCGTTCCAGCTATTCACCCAAAGGGACGGAGAGCAGGCGGCAACTGCGGCGAAAAGGTCTGATTGCGTGGCTGCCCATAACGCGAACAAACCGGCTAATGAGTAACCGCCGAGAATAATAGGCAGGCTGCCGTATTCATTCCGCAAATAAGGGATGAGGGACTCCGTTAAATAATTCAATGTTTCTCCGGCATGCAGACCAACCTCGGCATCTTTGGATACAAACGGATCCGCCCACGGCATCAGTTCTTTTTCCCAGTCGCTGACAGGAACGCCGACAAAGACAAAAGGTGCGCATACGGCTTTGCGAATAGCACTTATCCCATCGCCGAGAGTCTCATTCTCATGCTCGCCGACCAACTGAATAAGCAGTACTTGCGGTTGGGCGTCTGCGTACAGGATGCTCATCGTATTTCAATCATTTTAATTACTTTTGCCGGCACGCCTCCGACGATGCTATTAGCAGGCACATCTTTGGTGACTACGGCTCCGGCTGCAACGATGGCATTATCACCGATAGTGACACCCTGCAGAACAGTCACATTCGCCCCGAGCCACACTCGCTTGCCGATATGAATAGGTTTGGCAGTCATACCTGCCCGCTGCGCCGGATCGGGAAGATGATTAAGCGTGCAGAGCGTAGCGTTATGCCCGATAAGCGCATCGTCATCAATGAAGATACCGCCTTGGTCTTGGAACTTACAGCCCATGTTGATGAACACCCGTTCGCCGACATGCGTGTTCTTGCCGCAGTCGGTATAGAAAGGCGGAAACATGCCGAACGACTCCGGCACATCAATTGCCCATAACTCGCTCAACAACCGTCGCAGTTCTTCGGGGGTATGATACGAGCCGTTAATCTCTGCAGTGATACGCAGGGCTTCCTGAGAATACTTATGGAACTCCATATGCAACTCCGAGCCGCCGATAATCGGCTCGTCCGTTGCCATTCGTTCACGAAATTGGTCTATTGTCATATCTCTATATGGTTTTGATTACTCGTGCGGGATTGCCGGCAGCGATAGAGTTGGCAGGGATGTCGTGCGTGACAACCGAACCGGCTCCGACGGTACAGTTATCCCCGATGGTGACGCCCGGCAGGATGGTTACGTTTCCTCCGATCCAGACGCTGTTACCGATAGTAACCGGCTTTGCCCACTCCTGACGCGTCTTGCGCTCACGCGGGTCGGTACTATGGCAGGCGGTGTAGATATTCACATTCGGTCCTAAAAAACAGTCATCGCCGATAGTCACATAGGCTTCGTCCAAGACCGTGAAGCCGAAGTTCGCGAAGAACCGTTTGCCAAGGCGTATATGCTTGCCGTAGTCGCAATAGAAAGGCTGATTGATAAAGGTGTCCTCATCCGCCTGCCCTAACATCTCGCATAGCATCTTTGTCCGCGCGGCAAAATCCGTCGGCGGCAGGTTGTTGTACTGCTGACAAAGGACTTTCACACGGTTGAGGTCAACTAACAACTCCGCATCGCAGGCATCATAGACCTCTCCGGCTAACATTTTCTCTCTCTCGGTCATAATAGGTGTTATTTAGTTATCTCGTCGAAATGCTCCAGAGCCCAGCCGATAAGGGCGGAGACATGGGGCATGAGGGACTGTCCGCGGACAGTAAGGCTGTACTCCACCCTCGGCGGCACTTCGGGATAAACCTGACGGCTGATAAGCCCTATTTGTTCAAGCCGTTTGAGTGTCTGCGAGAGCATTTTCTGTGAGCAGTCTGCCATCTCGCGGTGCAGTTCGTTGAACCGCAGCGTGCCTTTGTTATGCAGCTGGTACAACACCAAGAGCGACCACTTGTCGCCGAACTTGTCAATCACGTTCCGTATCGGACAGTTCAAGTATTGAGGATCCACCTCCCTCTGCAATTTTCTCATTTTTCTATTTCCTTATTTATATATTTTACCAATTTATCGGGACGCAAACCAAGCCATAGGCTGTTTGCGGACCGAAGAGGAGAAATCGAAACAATTACACGAGTTGCAGAGCAACAAAGTCATTGATTTCTGATTTCGACGACAAAGGTACAAAAATTTCCGAAAGTAACCAAATTTCTTTGAGAAAAAAATAAGAGATTGTTGCTTTTTTGCTTTTCGCAAGGAGATGTTTTTAGGGGGAATGCATATCAGATTTGCCTGGAAAGGAATAAAACTCCAGCCTGCTTTATGTCCAAGCAGGCTGGAGTTCCGATAGATTGAGTTATCGGGGACTAAGAGACAAAAGGAGTTACCCGAAAATCCGAAGATTCTTAACCGCTGACGCTAAAACGGAAGATTACCCAAGTTTGGTCGATGCTATTTTACCTCTTGGCCTGTGGCGGAATAGGTCTTATTGCCACGAAGGATGAAGATTTGACCGTTTTCAAAGAGTATTACTTTATGTGAAGTCTTGATAGGGTTTTCTATTCCCTGCGGAGCTTCTACTCCTATAATTTGTGCAAAATCTTTCCAAATATCAACCTTCTCATATGAAATTAGTGACTCCTTTGGCACATATAGTATGCACTTAGATTGATCCACATATTCAAATACACTATTGTCTATTGATTGTGGCTCTGTTGCATAATTCGTCAACGATTCCATTCCTGAACATAGGAGAAAAGCAGCTTCTCCTATATTTGCGACAGTATTAGGTATTATAACAGAATTTAACTCCCGACTACCACGAAAAGCATTAGGAGCAATATATATTACGCCATCTGGAATAATATATTCTCCAGTTCTTCCAGCAGGAAACTGTATGAGTGTAGAATTGTCGGCACTATATAATACACCATCATTAGATTGATAGTTGCGGTTATTAGGTAGCACGTCAATTGAAACTAAGTTTTTGCAACTAGAAAAAGCACCTTCTCCGAGAGCAGTAACACTTTCCGGAATAATTACTGAGTTTAAATTGTCACAAGTAGCGAATGCATATTCTCCAATAGTAGTGACGCTTTTTCCAATTGTTACTGAACTGAGACTTGTACAATGAACAAACGCTTGCCTCCCAATGTAGCTGACACCATCTGGAATCGTCGCGGATACCAAACTTGTGCATGCATTGAAAGCATCATCGCCGATAGTTAAAACACTTTCAGGCAATGATACAGAAAATAAATTAAAGCAGTTTTGAAATGCTTTATTAGCAATGTTTACAAGCCCATTTGGAAGAGAAAGATAAGCAATTTTGGATTTAAATCGATCCCACGGAATATATGATCTATCCTCCCAATCGGGCATTTCACCATATCCTTCAATCAAAAGCGTGCTATCCTCCGTATTAAATGACCATATAAGATTTTCTCCACAATACCCCGTATAGGTCTCGGCAGAAATAGTTTCAATGCCAATCATTAGCATTAAACAAAGAATAAGCCTTATTCGTTTCATAAATTTGAAATATTAATACCATCCTGCTTGGATGGGAAGCAGGCTGGAGTTCCGATAGATTGAGTTATCGGGTTATAGAGAAAGAACGACAATAATTAGTATCTTTTTCATACTCAAAAGCTTTTACAGATTACTGAAATGAAACTAAATCAAAACTTATCAAATGATTGCCATTTAAGTCATATGCTTCTAATTGTGGTGTTGAACCTTCGTCATCCTTTAGAATATATGATGCGGTATTGTTACTTGCAGCGATTTGTGTCTCGTTCATACGGCGATAGTTGAAGTATGTAGTAGTAACATTTTTAGAAAGCACCTCTTCTTTTGTGCTATTATTATCATATCCATCGTATGTACAAATGGCATCATCTTTTCCCAATCCCACGCCATCAATATTTCTTGAATCCATTAAAATATATGATTCAGATTCGGAGTCGTAATAGTAAGTATCTTCATATAGATTTGCATCATATCTGCCCCACTCGTTATATACAATTTCAAATCTGTATCTTATTTCTCCATCGCCGATCTCTTTCTGCTTAACATCGTATCGTATAAAATGATATGTTCCTTTGGATGTGTATTGAGTAGAGGTCGATTCTTTTTTGAGAGAAGCAGTCGTGTATCGGAAATGCAAGGTGTATTCATCCAATTCATCGTTAGTTATTTCTGTTGAATCTTTATTAATTTTGACCTCTTCAACCACAAATCCGTAGTTCTTCAATGTCTCAATAAATTGTTTTTTCCTGTAATCCATGTCAATATAAGGACTCTCTGGCTCATTACTGGCTCCGTTCTTCCATGTACTATTATACCATTTATCTTTGGGGGCGGATTTATCTTCTTTGATAGAATTGTCAATGAGGATTGTTTCGCCTTCTTTTGTAACAATAGTAATATTGCCTTCTTTATCTTTAGTGATGGTGTTTCCTTTATCATCTTTCATAACAGTTGAACCATCGTCTAATGTTTTAGTATCAACAATATTTCCGATACCATCTGTAATATCACTCAATCCTTCTATCGATTCATTATTCGTCTTGTTGTCGTTACCCGTATTTTTGTCCGGGTCATTAGTTTGACATGCAACAAATAAAGTGCAACATAGTGCAGCCACCAATAAATATTTAATTTTCATTTTATTAGTTGCTCACTTATATCCCATCGAGCATCGGTTTTAAGAGTTTTTATAGTTAATTACATACAAAAAGTGTGGACTCCTTGCAAATTGTCAGGCTACCACACCTAATGAAACACAAGTTATCCACACTCAAAGAGTGCTTCACAACTTATTCCGTTTCATTTAGTCTTTTGTGGTAGTTGACAATTTTGGAATAAATAGCGAATTGCTAATTTAAATATGTTATCGCGCGTCGCTACGCGCTTGCCTTTCTCCGGTTTAACGTCTCGGAGAGGGATGTGTAGTTTATTGTTTCAAATTATCTGTTATAGTTTCCGTCCATTCTGGAAGTGAATCAACATATTGTTTTGCGAACTTACCATCCGTTGTACGGAATAACAGTTGGGCGTTCTGGTCGTCAATCGAGTTATCGTAGAAATACGCCCTGTCTGCGAATTGCATGACTCGCACTGCATTGACAACCGCTTTCTGATACCGGGAGATGATTTTCTGTATCGGCACATCGTGTCCTCCTTCCATGACGCGCTTAGCGATACGGGCAGCGTTGATGGTCGGATTTTGTGTGCAGATAAAGAACATTCGGATAAAATAGCCTTCCTCTTTGGCACGTTTGAGAAAGTCCACTTTCCCCTCCGAAGATAACACCGTCTCAAAGATAAAATCCTTGTGCTCTTTTAGTAATCGCTCGCGCCACTCTTCGCAATACTCCACCGCCTGACGCACAGCATTTGCATCATTCCAGTCGCCGAACTTGCTTTGCGCAATCTCATCCGGATTGATATACACACACTTCTCCGCCCACTCATGCTTGACTACCAAGCGAGTAGTGGACGTTTTGCCTGAACCATTCGGACCTGCTATAACAATTAGGACTGGTTTCCTCATAGAGCTTGCGCCATTTGCTTGATTTCTGCGAAATAGGCAGCGCGGGTTTTCTCCCAACGCTCTTTGGCTTCCTCTGCGACCTCGCGCATCAATTGAGCTAATTGTTCTTCGGTTGGTTCCTGATTGATGTTTATAAAGCGGTAATCATTCATAATTTAAATGCTCTTTGCAACTTACGGCTGCAAAGTTACAACAAAAAATCCGAATGTGCAAGATTTTTTTCAAAATAATCGTTTGAACGTAGTGAAATAAGAAATAAATTTGCATTTTTTTGTATGGCAGTTTGGCGTGTATTTACACAATTCCTACTTTTTGGTAAGTAAGCCACTTTCTTGTGCCTTCTTGTGGGAATGAAAAAAAAGCAGTACCTTTGCACTCGCTTTCGAAAAGTAACCAACTAAATTATAGACATTATGAAGAAAATTATGATTATTGCAGCGGCTGCGCTGAGTTTGGCAGCCTGCACAAAGAAAGAAGTGAAGTTGCCCGAGATGACCGTTGGTCAGATGACGGCGTATGAGTTGGACGGGTTTCGTCTGCATGTGTACAACACCAACGATGTGATGGGCGATGCGTCTTATATCGTGGAGGGCAAGAACGGGCTGGTCGTTATGGAGTATCCGCTCTTCAAAGAGAATGCTGAGGAGTTTGCAGAGTACATCGCTGCGCTTCAGAAACCCGTGGTAACAGACGTGACGGACTACCATCTGGGCGGTTCGGACAAGTTGCCGCTGACGATGCCGGAAGGTATGCCGGCGTTCATTGAGGGCCCTGTTTATTCGGGTATGATGAGCGGTTTCGCACAGGCTTTCGGTGAGACGATGGTGGATCTGCCGACCCAGAAAGCAGCCGAAGTGCCGTTCGACGAGACACAGAATTGGGCAGGCGTAAGTTTCCGTTTTGAGCACGGAGCCGCCAGCGATTTCCCAGGCGCAAGTATCATCATCGGCAATCAGGTTTATTACACCCACTGGACACCGGCAGAGGCGCATGTCAGCCCGTTGCAGGTAGGTTCGGCGGCTGCGGTAGAGGCTGAGTTGGCGGAAGCCAAAGAGGCACTTGCTTCCGGTTGCAAATACTATATCGGCGGTCACGGAGGCTTGGCGGAGAAGAAACAAGTGGAGTTCAAAATCGCGTACTTGGAGACCGTTCAGCGTCTGCTGGCAGAGAATACCGATGCCGAGAGTTTCCTCGCTGCTCTGAATGCCGCTTATCCGGAGTTGCCGGGCGACGCAGCCGCACTGGCGAATGCGCTCTACGCAGTGAAATAAACCGTTAATAAAGCATCTTTTTCAACAAATCAGGGGAGCTCGCGAGAGTTCCCCTGATTGCGTAATTTTAATAGTTTTCAGCCAACAGTTGGAAGTACGCACGCTCATGATGGCAAACGGGGCACTCTTCCGGAGCGGCTTTGCCGACAACAATATGCCCGCAGTTGGAGCATTGCCAGATACAATCGCCGTCGCGGGAGAAGACAATCTTGTCCTCGATGTTCTTGAGCAGTTTGCGGTAACGCTCCTCGTGATGTTTCTCGATGGCGCCTACTTGCTCGAATTTCTCGGCTATCTCGTCAAAGCCCTCAGCGCGTGCCTCGGCTGCCATGCGGGCATACATGTCCGTCCACTCGGCATTCTCGCCCGAAGCGGCATCCAAGAGATTAGCAGGCGTGTCTGCTACTTTACCGCCATGCAGGTATTTATACCAGATTTCGGCATGCTCTTTCTCATTGGCAGCGGTTTCCTCGAAGATTTTACTGATTTGCACATACCCGTCTTTCTTGGCTTTGGAAGCGAAGAACGTGTACTTGTTGCGTGCCATGGATTCACCGGCGAAAGCCTCCATGAGGTTACGCTCGGTCTGGGTGCCTTTCAGCGATTTGTGTTGTTCCATTTCTTTGAATTTGTTTTTAGGTTGTTTATAATGCGGGCAGGTTTCCATACCATTCCGCTGCAAAGGTACAACTTTTTTGTGAGATATGCAAGTTTTTGGGCAAAAAAAGCGACTCACTGGGATGTGAGTCGCCGAAATTGTACTTAGTACTTGGTCACTTGGTACTTCGTCCCTTGGTACTTTACTTGGCTTCTTCCACAAGCCGTTTGCCGAGGTCATACGCTTTCTTCAAGTCCTGCGGGAAACGGTTCGCACGAATGTCTGCACGTACAGACTCATCCACTGCAGTCTCATAACGACTATAGTCATTAAACTGGTATGTCTCATGCGAGCAGAGCATTTCCGGCTGCCCACCGAAGATACCTAATACGCGGCAGTTCTCGCCAAGGATAACATCGTAATGCAGCGGTTGCATCAGGTTCTCAGGCGCGTTCATCGTGTAGATAGCCGCGCATTGGATTTTCTTGCGGATTTTCGGAGCCGAGTAGTCGCAGTAATTGACCGCAGGGAAGACAAGCCGCTCGATGA
>DEIW01000050.1:8132-8394 GCA_002352705.1 Bacteroidales bacterium UBA2764
TCGAACGCGTCATGCCTGTGGGGAAGGAGTCATAAACCGGCGAACCGACTATCAGCACATCGGCATTGACGGCTTTCTCCAAAACGGGTTGCAAATCGTCTTTGATCGCACAGAGACCATTGACCTTATTGCCCTTGATTTTGCAAGCGAAACAAGACTTGCAGCCTTGATAATTAAGCCCATAGAGATGAATCATCTCCACTTCGGCTCCGGCATCCTGTGCGCCCTTCATTGCGGACTCTAACATCTGCGCGGTATTTTT
>DEIW01000085.1:0-2756 GCA_002352705.1 Bacteroidales bacterium UBA2764
AAATCAGAGGTATCGGAGGAATCCGGGGACTCTGAATCATCAGAGGTTTCGGGCTCGGGTTCCGGTTCGGGTGTGATATCTTCCAAAGAAGCCACCTCAAGCGTAGTGATACGTTTGCCTTTGGCCTTGGCGGATTTCTCGTCAATGAAATTCTCCATCAGAATCTCCATCGGTTCATGTTTCTCATCCACAAATGAGACACGGAAGGTAGCTTCCGGACTATCCGAGAGGAGTTCGATACGCGAGTCTTTGTCATCGCCCAGCATGGATTGCACTTTGGCGTTTGCATCATCCAGACGGAATCGTTTGCCGTAATAATATTTGAGTTCTCCATTCCACTGGATTAACGACCACACTTTCTCGGGGTCCAGTTTCTCGATTCGGAGAATATTATCTTCAAAATGGGCGGTGAGGTCAAAAGTAGTGGTATAATATCCACCATCGCGGGTGATAACAAGAATGCGGTCTTCATCCCAGAACTCGCCGAGATAGATACCGTGCTCGTCATAGTTAACGCGCAGCACATCGGCGTCGAACCACACTTTCCGTCCTCCGAGGGTAGAATGGCCTTTTTGCTTGAGGGTAATCGATTTCACCTCATATTTGGTAAGGACATTACCTCTGGCGGTACGTGATTTAACCGCCAGTTCGGACAGGTCTTTGCATACCTCCAGTTTCTTCAGATGCAGCGCCGGTTTGAGAGCAACCCGTATCACCTCCGCTTCGCCGTTGGGGTTGGCGGTAAAATAGACTATTTTAGAGCCCGGTTTGCCCTGCGTAAGGTCATATTCCTTATCTCTCGCCACGCCTGTTACATTGAAGCGTTTCATGAAATAGGTACCTTTCTTACCATCCCGGTAAACCACATTATAAACGGTTCGTTCGTCTCCGCGCTGAAAGACAGCTATATGGAGAATATCGGTTCCGACGAAGAGTTTCTCCGCCACTTTCATGACCTTATACCTGCCGTCCTTATGGAAAACGATAATATCGTCGATATCGGAGCAATCGAAGAGATATTCATCTTTCTTTAGTCCCGTTCCTACAAATCCCTCTTCGCGGTTGATATAGAGTTTCTCGTTATTCTCCACCACCGCTTTGACATTGATAGCACCGAAATTGCGCACTTCCGTACGCCGCGGGTACGCCTCGCCGTATTTGGATTTGAGCATTTCAAACCATGCGATAGTATAGTCCGTGAGGTGATTCAGATTCTTGATGCAAGCTTTGATTTTCTTCTCCAGCTCCTTCATCAGTTCGTCCGCCTTTTTGGAGTCGAATTTCGTGATACGAATCATGCGGATCTCGAAGAGTTTCTCGATATCCTCCGTACGGACCTCACGGATAAGTTGGGGTTTGAAAGGCGTGAGGGCTTCATCCACGAAAGCAATCAGTTTCTCTTTGTTAGGAGCATTCTCATATCCCTCTTGCTTATAGATGCGGTTTTCGATAAAGATTTTCTCGAGAGAGGTATAGAAATATTTCTCCTCCAGCTCCGCTTTCTCAATCTCCAGCTCCCATTTGAGCAATGCTTTGGTATTATCGCAGGAGAGTTTAAGGAGATTAGATACCGTAGTAAAAATAGGTTTTCTATTCTCCACCACACAGCAGTTAGGCGAAATATTCACTTCGCAGTCCGTAAAAGCATAAAGTGCATCAATCGCCTTATCGGAGGAGGAGCCCGGCGCCAGTTGCACTACGATACGCGCCGTATCTGCGGTAAAATCATCAATCTTACGGATTTTGATTTTGCCTTTCTGGTTCGCCTTGAGGATTGTTTCGATGATCTTGGAGGTCGTAGTGCCATACGGGATCTCGGTGATAACCAGCGTCTTGTTATCATCCGCCTTGGTGATACGCGCACGTATCTTGACAGCCCCGCCCCGTTCCCCGTCATTATAACGGGTAACATCAATGACGCCTCCCGTAGGGAAATCCGGGTAGAGTTGGAACGGCTGATTACGCAGATAAGCGAGCGAAGCATCGCATAACTCATTGAAATTATGCGGCAGGATCTTGGAGTTCAACCCCACGGCGATTCCCTCTACTCCCTGTGCGAGAAGCAAAGGGAACTTGACGGGCAGGTGAATAGGCTCATTCTTACGTCCGTCATAGGACTTCATCCACTCGGTCGTCTTGGAATTAAAGACCGTCTCGAGCGCGAACTTGGACAGGCGCGCCTCGATATAACGCGGAGCAGCAGCCCCGTCCCCCGTAAGAATATTTCCCCAGTTTCCCTGGCAATCAATAAGCAGGTCTTTCTGACCAAGCTGGACAAGTGCATCGCCGATGGAAGCATCGCCATGAGGGTGGTACTGCATGGTCTGGCCGACGATATTGGCAACCTTGTTGTACTTACCGTCATCGACCGTCTTCATGGCATGCAGGATGCGGCGCTGCACAGGCTTGAGGCCATCCTCTATCGCCGGCACAGCACGTTCCAGTATCACATACGAAGCATAATCCAGGAACCAATCCTGGTACATGCCGGTAAGATGATACTTCACAGCATCATTAAATCCACCTTGGCCTGCCATGCCTCAGTTATGCTTTCTTGTTGATAAAAATATAGGCGAGGATACCACCTACCTCCAGCACCATAGAACTAACGAGAAGCCAGTTCTCCGGCGTTGAAAATTTATAAATCACGAGACAGAGGACACCCAACACGATAAGCGCCACTCCCAAATACTTCTTAAAATCGTCCATTGTTTTATCTTTTTTGAATTGCGGCTGCAAAGTTACTACTTTTTTTT
>DEIW01000085.1:2780-9553 GCA_002352705.1 Bacteroidales bacterium UBA2764
TTTTTTAGAGAAAAAAGACAAAAAACTCCGCTAAGTGCGTCATTCCAAGTATGACAAAGGACTAAATTACCGTACCAACCGGTAAAAACCACCCGGAAGGCTGCGGACGAGGGAACTCATCTCCAGCATCAGCAGGTCGGAAGAGACATCGCTATAGGGCAGATTGGTTTCCATAACGATATGGTTGATATGCATGCCGTCCCCGGCTTCCTGCAGTTTCTCAAGAATGGCATGCTGGGAAGGTGTCAGGTCATCCATAAGACCGAACATTTGGGTCTGAACAGCCTGTTTTGGGGTATCTTTGGTAGTCCAGCCCATGGCAGAAATCAGATCATCGGCAGAGGTGATCAGTTGTGCTTTCTGGTCTTTAATCAGGTTGTTACATCCCACCGAAGAAAGGTCCGTAGGACGTCCCGGGAAAGCGAACAGCTCACGGCCGTAATCCGAGGCCATGCGAGCCGTGATAAGACTTCCGCCCCACTCCCTGCTCTCCACGACCACCACTGCATCCGCCAGCCCCGCTACGATGCGGTTCCGCTGTACGAAATTGGCGGCAAAAGGTTCCGTACCGGAAGGGAACTCCGTGAGTAATCCGCCATGAGGGAGCGACGCCACCGCCTCGCGTCTATGCTGATAGGGATAGATACGGTCCAGACCGTGCGCAGGGATGATGATTGTCGGTATCCCCAGCTCAATAGCCGTACGATGGGCTGTTATATCAATACCGTACGCACCGCCGGAGACGATTGTCAGCGACTCCAGACGCTCATGCAGATTTCTGATAAGCGCTGTTGTCAGCTCTTTGCCGTTCTCCGTAGGCCGGCGTGTTCCGACTATCGAGACGATATGACCATCCGAAGGATGCAGATTGCCCTTGCTGTAAAGCACCAAGGGCCGGTCGGGACAGTTGCGCAGACGGTACGGGTAATCGTCATCCGTCAGTGTCCATACACGGATATCATGCGCCGTTATCCATTCCAACTCCTGTTTGGCACGCGCCATCGCCTCCTCCATATCCGGCTCATCCAGATACCGCCATGCCTCCTCTGCCGAACCGTAATGCCCGACAAGGGAGAGCGACTTACGAAGCCGTGTCTTGAAAAGAAAAGAGAGTGCTATGTCATAGAGAGGAGCCGTCATGGAGTGCTTTCCCGATGATGTGATTGTGCGATGACAGCGAATGCCACTATCGTTATTCCGATGACAGCCCCCGCGAAATCGGCAATGAGATCATCCATACTTCCGGATCGGGTGAGGGTGCAGAAACGTTGCAACGCCTCCATGAGTCCGCCGTACAGCGTAGATGCCGCGCACGCCAGAATATAATACCGTTTTCTCGTGCGCCCTGTATATACATACCCGCCCATGAGAGCCGTTGCAAGCGCACAATACATCGCGCCGTGTACCAGTTTGTCGCTCACCTGAAGGGAAGGCATGTGGTTCGCCTCCGTCAGGGAAAGTATAGCAATGCCTGCCGCCATCACGACGGCAGGCATGAATGCCATATAGGATTTTTTACTTGCGATCGGAGAGGTGTATTTTAGTACCGTAACACAAATCTCCGGCATCCCCCAGACCGGGAACGATATATTTCTTCTCGTTCAGTACGGGGTCAATCGCTGCACACCACAGGGTAATATCCGGGCTGTCGTTAAACGACTTACGCAGACAGTCTATCGCCTGCGGCGTACCGATGGTACAGCACAGATGCGTATGTTTCGGTTTACCGTGGCGGAGCAGCGCCAGATACCCCACTTCCATCGACATACCCGTAGCCAACATCGGATCAGCCACGATGAGCGTCTTGCCATCAATTGCCGGAGCAGCCATATACTCCGCCACAATCTCCAAACCGCCTTCGTTATTCTCGCGCCGATAGGCACTAAGAAAGGCGTTTTCCGCACGGTCGAAGACATTCAAAAATCCCTGATGCAACGGCATGCCGGCACGCAGGATCGTAGCCAGAACGAGCTGGTCGCTGATGGTATTGACGGTGGCGGTAGCCAGCGGGGTTTGGACCTCTACGGGCTGATAATTCAGCACCTTGCTTACCTCCATTGCCATAAACTCACCGATTCGCTCGATATTCCGGCGGAAACGGAGAGGATCCTTCTGGATATTCACATCGCGAATCTCGCTCAGGTACTGGTTGAGCACACTGTTGTGCTCCGATAAATTGATGACGTTCATATTCGATGAAAAGATTGATTATTGCATCGTTTTAGCCGACTTCTGCTCTTTTTTGAGTCTGGTCGTCTGAGCCTTGTACTGCGCGGCGAGCTGAGCCAACTGGGCTGCTTTCTGGTTAATCTCCTGGTTGTAGGTCAGAATACGGGTCTTCATATTCTGGATACCCGTCTCCATGTTGGAGATAGCATGCTGACGGTCAGCCACATCGCGAACCGAGGCACCCAACTCTTTCTGCTGCATACCCAGGAACTGGGTGTAACCCTCACGGCTCTCCTGGTTCAGGTCGTTTTGCTTGTTGATCTTACGCTGCTGTTGCTCAATCACTTTCTGCATGTCCTTCAGCTCTTCCTCCTCTTTCACATACAGTTTTTTGAGAGAAGCAGCCATCTTAGTTGCCTGCTCAAGCGATTTCTGCAATTCTTTAGCATGCGCACGCTCTGCTTTCAACTCGTCATTTGCTTTCTCCATGTCCGTAGCATTCTGCTCCAGCTGCTGAGCCAGCACATCCAAGGATGCGCGGTACATGGTCGGCTCCGAGTGATACAGGGTACGAAGTGAATCAATCGGCAGATTTACAATCGAGATGGTGACCGGCGTAACATGTTGCGCCATTACCATCATTCCCGTGGCCATAAAGGCTACTACTAAAAAATTCCTCTTAAAAAATTTCCTCATATTTTAAAAAATTTAAAAAACGCTGCAAAGGTACAAAAAAATTTGCATATGTGCAAAAAATTGCGTAAATTTGCACGATTTTTTACAAGTTATGAATTCTTTTATATATCAAGAGTCCACTATTGCTTTCGTAACAGCGGCGGCACAAACCTGCCTGCTGATTGAAAAAGCGGAAGAACATTCACGCGAGGAATGGAGGGAGCAGATGTTACGTTTGCTGCCCGTGTTGTATCTCCGCACGCGGTTGTTGACGTCGGCGGAGAGGTTATTAGAGGAAGAGCCGCAGCGGTTTGTGACCGAAGAGGATTATAACTACACCCTGCTTGGCATCCGGAACCTCTTGGGTTCGGACGATGCGTATCTGGATGTATTTGTGGACCGGGGAATCTACACCGACGAGGTGCAGACGGCGTATATTTCCGAGGGAGTGGCGGATATCTATCAGGAGTTGAAGGATCTGGCAGCGGCTTTCCAAACCGGGCAAGAACCTATCATGAACGATGCCGTTCTCGTCTGCCGCGAGGCTTTTGACGCACATTGGGGACAGAAACTGCTCGCCGTCATGCGTGCGTTGCATGCTATTCAGAATGATGGAATGATGGAATGATGGATTGATGGAAGAGAATCACTATATTCAACATATCAGCAAAGACTTGCTGCAATGGATGCCTGTAGCGGCATTCGAAGGCGAGGTGATTGTGGTGGACAAGGAGGAACAGGTAGCAGAGGCGGTAGCTTATCTCCGTACGCAGTCTGTCATCGGTGTCGATACAGAGGCACGCCCCAGTTTCCAACGCGGCATCCACTATCCTACCGCCTTGGTGCAGATAGCCTCCCACGAGCGCTGTTATCTCTTCCGTCTGACCCATATAGGGATGCCACAGGCTCTGGCAGACCTTTTTGCCGACCCTGCGATACGCAAGGTCGGTCTTGCTTTCCGCGATGACATCAACGGTCTGCGACGCAGACGTGATTTCACTCCCGCCAACTGTGTGGACATACAGTCAATGGTAGCGCGGTACGGTATCTTGGACTTAGGGCTACAGAAGATTTTCGCCATCTGTTTCGGCAAGAAGATTTCCAAGGCGCAGCAACTGACCAACTGGGAGAACACCCATCTGACGCCGGAGCAGGCGCGTTATGCCTCCACCGACGCGTGGGCAACACTGCTCATCTATGAGGATCTCATTGCCCACGAGGTACTCTCCTCCAACGANNGGTGGCAAGTCTGCAACGGCAGGAGAAAGAGCGCATGATCGAGCACCAGCAGGAGATACAGGACCAGCGGCTGCGCGAAAAAGGTATCGAACCTCCGCCTCATCTCACACTTGAGGAACGCGAGGCGCGACAAGCAGCCAAACGGCGCGAATCCCGCAAACGCAAGCGCCAGAGGGCTTCGGCACGCAAGAAAGAATCAAAAAACAACTAATCAATAATTTTCATGAGACGACTGATTTTTATCATGACCTTTATGGTCATTTCTTTGACCGTATCAGCACAAGCGAAGTACGTGTTTTATTTCATCGGTGACGGTATGGGCAGCAACCAGGTATTGGGCGCAGAGATGTACCGCTCGGCGTTGCAGGGCGAACCTCTCGGACGCGTACAGACACTGATGACCACCTTCCCCTATTCAGGCCATGCGTCCACCTATTCCAAGAGCAACGGCATCACCGATTCGGCTGCTGCAGGAACCTGTCTGGCTACGGGAACCAAGACCCGCAACGGGATGTTGGGGCTCGACCAGGACTCCGCACACCTCACTACGATTGCCGAGAAACTGAAGGCGCAAGGATGGGGTATCGGCATCATGACCACCGTAGCCATCGACCATGCTACTCCGGCGGCTTTCTACGCACACGTACCTGCGCGCAATTCCTATTATAAGATAGGCAAACAGCTATGCGAGAGCCAGTTCGACTTTTTCGGAGGAGCCGGATTCCATCATCCGCAGGGCAAGCATGACGACAAGAAGGAGAACCTCTACCGCATGGCGGAGCAGGCGGGCTATACGATTGCCCACGGCTATCAGGAGGCACAGACAATAGTAGAAAATCAAAAGGCGGAAGTCGAAAGACTAATCCTCGTCCAGAAAGGCGATACGGGCATGGTACACGGCGATAACCTGCCTTATGCCATTGACCGCAAGGAGGGAGACCTGACGCTCAAAGAGATTGTGGGCACCGCTATTCCGTTCCTGAACAAACGCTACGATCGCTTCTTCATGATGGTGGAGGGCGGTATGATAGATTATGCCTGTCATGGCGACGATGCCGCTACGGCTTTCGGCGAGACATGGGACATGGACGAGGCGATGCGCGTTGCCTATGCGTTCTATCAGGCTCATCCGGACGAGACCCTGATTATCGTCACTGCCGACCACGAGACAGGCGGTCTGGCGCTCGGGAACAGCGACTACACGCTGCATCTGGACCAGCTGCAATACCAGAAATGCTCCGCGTGGATTCTCTCGGACCTCTTCTCCACCCTCTTCAAGGAGAATAAGAAACCCTCATGGGCACAGGTTCAACAAATCTATCGCGAGCAGTTGGGACTCTGGGACAATATAGAAGTCAGCAAAGACGAAGAGAAAGAGCTGAAATCACTCTACAAAGCCTCCTGCAAGCACAAAGCCAAGGACGCCAAGACGATGTACAAAACGATCAACGCCCTCGGCGACGCCGGCGTAGCATTGGTAAATAAGAAAGCCCACATCGGTTGGACCACCCGCGCTCACTCCGCCCACACAGTACCTATCTTCGCTATCGGCGCAGGAGCAGAGAAGTTCAGCGGATGGCACGATAACACGGAAATCGCTCCGCTCATCATGGAAGCTACCAAATAACATTCAACCCCGCGACCACTCCGCGACCGGTACGAAGGTCCGAGTAGTATGAGTATCAAAAGAGGGGCACCCGAAAGGATGCCCCTCTTCTCGTATCAGCCATACTTGGCTGATGGGTTTATTGCTCTTAACGAACGATTGCGCCCATTACGTTGTAGGTCTTGTCGCCCTTCTTGATCAGGATCTGACCGTTACGCAGAACCTTCACTGCCTTACCGTCAGCATTGATATTATCAAGAGCGGTAGGACCAGCAGCCGGGAAGGTGATGTTCAATGCGTTGGTAGCGAACGTCCAAGTGAAGGTATATGTACCGTCAACGTCAGCAACCAGCTTCATGTTGGCATTATCATTGCCGGTTATTCCTTCAACGGAAGCAGCCTCACGTGTGAACTTATATCCGTTCGAACGCCATTCACCGCCATTGAGGATAACCTTGAACTCATAGGTTCCTGCTTTCACATTATTGACGGTCAGCGATGCTGTAGCCTTATCGGCTGCAAGAGTAAATACAAGCTCGTTTGCCCATTCATCCCAAGAACCCTTTGCAGAAACAGTCGGATCTACCTCTGCGGTACCGGTCTTTTCTGCATTAGCAGCAACAGTTTGAGTTGCAGGATCGAAGGTAATCGTGAGAGTATATTCGCCTGCCTCTGCGATAGCCAACTGATAGTTCTGTGCCGGATAATTTACCGTCCAAGCGTGATCCTCACAAACCTTAAACTCGATTGTACCTGCCGGAAGAACCAATTCTGCTTTCTCCCACTTGTAGGTACCATCCTCCTGCTTAACCATGTCGTTAGCAGCATTAGCCGGATCCCAAGCCGTACCAAAGGCAGCGGTTAAGTTACCTGCTACGGTATAGGTATGCTCAGCCGGTTGCGGATCAACCGGAGCTACGTACTTGCCAAGGATCTGAGCGCTCATGCCGTTTGCACCCGTAAAGCTGTTTACATCCTCAGGATCGAAATAGATAACTACGGTATCCAGAGCACCAATAGTTGCAGACACATACGAAGCATCAAATGTTTCGATATCTGCCCAAGCGAACCAAGAAGCACCTTC
>DEIW01000108.1:0-16850 GCA_002352705.1 Bacteroidales bacterium UBA2764
GTACCAAGGGACCAAGTACCAAGTACTAAGGAGAAGCGCGTACCGAAAATCATCGGTTCCAAGTGCGTAGGTTGCCATCTATGCCGTCTGGTATGTCCGACAGGGGCTATCGGCTCAGCCAAACGAATCAACAAGAAGAAATAGCATAAAGCAATCCATCATGCGTAAACCAATCATGCTTTTTGTGGCGATACTCATTGCCACATTCAGTTTTGCCCAGAGTTCGGGTTTTTCGAAGCTGGACGAGTGGACGAAGGTCTGGCGGGAAGGTCAGCAGACGTATTTCGGTTATCCGGTGAACCAGGAGTCTCCGTTACATGAGTTCTACGAGTGGTATCTCTCAGCGGGTATGGACGTAATCAATCTAAATAATGCGGGTGATCCGATGACAGAAACTCCATGGCGCATGTCTTCTCATGCCTTCGAGCGTGATGTGATAGCGTATTTTGCGCCGTTATACGGCTTTGATAAAGATGATGTATGGGGATTGGTGACTCACAGCGGTACGGACGGTAATAACCATGGCATCTATTTCGGCGCGAAATACCTGTACAACAAGACAGGCAAGCAACCGATAGTGTATGTTTCGGACGAGGCGCATTATTCGAACATGCGTCTGTGCGACCTTCAGAATCTGGAGGTTCGTTTGGTAAAAAGCGACTCGATGGGGAGGATGATTCCCGAAGAATTAGAGAAATCGTTAGATGTCAGCCGTCCCGCGTTGATGGTATATGCGATGGGTTCGACCTTTAAGGGTGCCATAGACGACCAAGCGGCACTGAACGCCGTGTTGGACAATCATCCGGAGGTGATGGTGTATCGTCATGTAGACGCAGCTCTTTTCGGCGGTTATCTGCCATTTACCGCCTATAAAGACATGGTAAGCCACTCTCAGATGCGTTTTGACGCCATCGCCATCAGCGGTCATAAGTTCTTCGGCCTCGACTCACCGTGCGGTTTGTTCTTATGCACGCGTGAGATATACGACAACCAGAATAACTACAACGTGACCTATCTGAACGGTAATATGAAGATGATAAACTGTTCCCGTGACGCGGTACAGCCGTTGAAATTCTGGTGGTTAATCCAGAAAGTGGGCTATGAGAAATGGTCAGAGCAGGCCAATCAGATCATGTCCTGCACTGCTTATCTGAAAGAGCAGTTAGAGCAGATAGGGTGGCCCTGCTGGAGCAACGCGTATAGCAATACGGTCTTTTTCAAGCGTCCGTCTCAAGCGATATGCTATGAATACACGTTAGCGTTAGGTTACGACGACCGTTTCGGCGGGGAACTGGCTCACGTGGTAGTGATGCAGCATGTGACGAAAGAGAAAATCGACCGTTTTATATCCGCTCTGCGCAAAACGCGTTAGCGTTTACCGGATGCGAATGCCGGCGGTAGAGAAAAGCGCTCCATCGGGACGTATGATAATGAGCATGCCGTCTTTGAGGATGAGTTTTGCTTTTTGATTTTCTTGCATGGCAGCGTGTGTATTCTCTATTGCCAAGGGTTTCTTCTCCGGGCGGATATAATGTGCGTCCGATCTGACGTCGCGCACTCCGGGTTTTCCGAGATAGAGGGGGTTCGCTTTCTCATTGAGCAGAAGTCCGTTGACGCTTATTTTTTGCCCGATGAGTTCGGGGTTATCCACTACGTTGAGTGCGGCGCGTGCGTTATCGCTGATTTGGACGGTGACGTATTTGTTGTCATCGGTTTCGGATGGAGACGCGGCTAAAACGAGCGAGCGTTTATCCGTAAAACTGATTCCGTCGTAGTTTCCTGATTCCAGATTATTATAGCGTTTGACACCTCCGATGACAAATCCGGTGACCCAATAGCGAGTCTCTGTCCAGACAGTACCTTCGTTAGCCGCCAGTGTGATAACATCGGAACAGGTATAGGGGTCTGTTTTCGTACCGGCTCCTTCCAAAGCGATATTTGCCACTTCCATCATGACCGTGATGCGTTTCTCGACCGCGGCGTTGGTATTAGCGTCTTTGCTTCTGAGGAAGAGAAAACATCCGTGTGTGTTTCCGGCAGCGGCTCCCGGCAGGCATGTGATGGTGAGTTCTCCTCCCCTGTCCGGCAATGAAGCGGAAGATAAGCGGAAGAGATTATTCTCGCCCTCTTCGAGAGAAGCGGAGATTCCGTTTTTGAGATTAGCTCCCTCAATATGTATAGTCCGCGTAGCGGCGGAATAGTTCCGTCCGAGCAGTCCGAAATCCACGGAAGATCCATCGAGCGACCGAATCACTCCGACGGTCGGATCCACCGGTCGGACATAAATCTCATCAAGGAAGAAACGATGTTTGTACATCGAGGAGAAAGTGATCCGAATCTTTCCAGAGGTGATATCCGAGATATGTATCGTGATGTCCGTCCATTGATGTTTTTTTAGTTCATAAACCGTTTTGTCCGCGGTCACTCCGCCTTGAATAGCGAGGGAGAAAAGCGAATCTCCTTCCCACGGCGCGACTCGGAAAGAGAGCACAGCCTCTCCTTCGCATGCTATTTCCGGCGTGGTAGCAGAACCTTGTTTTTGCGATGTGCCGACCTTCAGGCATTGTAAACCGGCGTTGCAGTAGGTAAAGTCCCATTCGGGTGCATCCTGATAGATAGCAATAGCGGTAGCGACGTTTCCTCCCCAGAGGTTGTCGTTACCTCCGGTATATCCGTAATTCTCGTCCTCTTCGTCAAAGCAACGTGAGAAACCTTCGTAATAGACGGGAGCCATCTCTGCCATCATCGAGACAGAGAAAAAAGAAGTCAAAACGACAAAGAATACATGTTTCATGGTATATCAGATGTTATAAAATTTCAATGATTTCGTTGTCCGCAGGCAGCCATTTTATCGAAAATAAGAGCCGCAACGACTTCGATATTTTTTCTCATGGTCATTTGAAAGTTTGTGCGGTTTCGTCAAACGTAAAGCCGGCAGCCCGTAGGTAGTCGATTAAAGTGTGCGTGTCTTTCCCGTAATACGAGCAAATATCCTCAAGGGAGTCAAATTCATGGTCTCTGAGTAGCATGTTAATGGTAGAGACGAGGATGTCCGGTTTTTGCGGGAGGTATTCGAGCATATTGTATTGTTAATATAAAAATCCGGCATAACCGGATTGAAAGTGGAGCACAGGGGACTCGAACCCCTTACCTTAACATTGCGAACGTTACGCTCTACCAGATGAGCTAGTGCCCCGCGCTTTGCGAGATAAGAACCCGCGCGTGAGAATTCCCGTTAGATACACGCTTGTGTGGAGCTAGCGGGATTCGAACCCGCGTCCAAACAAGGAATACTTATGCTTTCTACACGTTTATCTTGGCCTTGTTTTTCGTCCGTCGGCAAGACCCAAGCCACCAACCGCCGGCTTATCTGCTTGATTTTCGGCGTCGCATCGCAGCCTGCGACACCTATTCTGTGAATTTCTGCACCGCTTGATCCATTCAGCCCACAGACCCGGCTTGGAGCGATGTCTCGTTCAGGCGCCTTGCACCCGAATAGGCTAATCTACTATACTTCGATTAAGCAGCGAGAGCATAAGAAGTGTTGCCAGTTATAGTTTGAAGATGATATTTACGAGCTTATCTTCGATGCTCGGCGTGCTTACACAACCATTCTACCTGCTGTCAAAACCAGATAGCCCCGCGTTCGGCGCTCCGAACTCGTGAAAAAGTGCGCAAAGGTACTGCTTTTTTTTGGAATATGCAAGAAAAGCGAGAGATTTTTTTTCTTTTTATTTGCATATATGAAAAAAAAATACTAATTTTGCACACGAAATAATAACATTAAAAATTATGCATATGAAAAAATTACTCACTTTGTGCGCGCTAACTATCTTATCTACCCTGTCGTATGCAGCAACCGACAGAGAGATAGTGAAAGAATTTGAGTTTATGGGTTATGATCTCCGATTAGTTGTCCCGGGAGCAGAATGGACGAGTGTAACCAACAAGGCTTTCACAGTCTCAATCGTGCCGAAAGCAGCAGATGCTCCTTATCACATGTCAGAAACCATGGGTGATCTCTTTCGTAAAAACGACGATGACAGTTATACGAAAGTGCCTTCTGGTACAGTCTTGACAGCCGGTATCTATCATTACCGTAATCAGATTCGTATCGATGGAACAAACGGATCGTCATACACTATTCCGGAGAAGGAAAATGCATCGTCTGTCGTAGTCAAAGTGAATGGACAAAAATGGAAAGTGGACTATACCTATGCTACGAGACAAGATACGTATAGTTATTTCCATGTAGAGAGTCCTGATTTCGAACTCATTGACAATGCTATTAATGATTATAGTTTATGGCAGGAGTTATGGTTCACCGAGGCAGTAGATAAGGCAAACATGAACGGAAAGGTGTTCAAAGCCTACGGGGATACAGTAATGGTGAGTGTAATCGATCCCGATAACAAGATGTCTATCGATGCTAACACAGCCCGTTTTGGCACCCCGACAGATTCCGCATCCTATAATTTCCGTCTGAAGACAGGTGGTACTTCTACCGAGACCAAGACGCTCCTGAAAATTTTTGTACCCTCAGCAGGTCAACTTCGTCTCGCCGTGCGCACAGGTAGGAATGGCGAGAGCCGCAGTCTTGCTATCAGTCAGGGTGGAGTCACTATCTATGACTCCAACGTTTCGGAGGATGACTCCATCAATGTGGACGGCAAGAAATATTATCCTTATATCTATGTGAATATACAAGCAGGCGACCTGTATATCAGTTCTCCCTCCAACGGAATCTATATCTATGAAATAGCATTCCGTGAAGAGGCGAGATACGGGACTGATTTCCAGTTTGCAAAAGCTTCCTATAGTTTCGGAGAAGACGGTTTCTGCTTCAGTGCTTATGAAGAAAATGCAAATGCAGCAGCTATGGCAGACGGAGTTATGCTGTTGATTAAGAGTCCGGAGTTATTAGGAGAATTCAATACCCATCATCTCTCTGATCCGCGTCAAATAATACGTTCAGTGATGCAAGTGAATGGACAGTCCTTGACCATTATAGCAGCGCAGGTCCAGATTAGTGCTATTTCAAGCGAGATGGTCTCCCTGTGGGCAAAAGTGCTGTGCCAAGATTTCAAGATATACACCGTCAATGCGGTGGCGCAGAAGACTCCAGAAGGCATAATGGAGATACAAAAGGACGATGCTCCATGCGCAAAGGTTCTGCGTGACGGGCAGCTCTATATCATCCGCGGTGATAAGCTCTACAACGTGCAAGGAATAGAGGTGAAGCCCTAATCGAGTCCGTGCCAAGATTCCAATAAAAAACGCCTGTCCTTATTTTGGACGGGCGTTATTTTTTGGATTCGCAAGAGCAAAGAATGTCTTGCGGAAAGAGAGGGATTCGAACCCCCGGTACGTTTCCGTACGTCGGTTTTCAAGACCGATGCATTAGACCACTCTGCCATCTTTCCTTGGTGCAAAGTCCCCTTCCGGAGAAAAGCGGGTGCAAAAGTACTGCTTTTTTTTGACATACGCAAATTTTTTGTGCATTTTTTTGCACATGTTAATTTTTTTTAGTAATTTTGCAGGCTGTTTGTATTGCGCATGACGAGTGCGCACGTGCGAACAAGAATTGAAAGAAGTGGATGAGTGTGAGAAATTACAAGATGCTGGCAAAGACTTTCAAGGGTCTGGAGCAGGTGTTGGCTGAGGAATTGACAGGTCTGGGCGCGAATGATATCCAGATAGAACGCCGTGCCGTGTCCTTCAAAGGAGACCAGTCTTTGCTATACCGCGCTAACTTATGTTTGCGTACGGCATCCCGTGTGCTGGTTGAGATATACAAAACGGAGCGCCGCAAGTCCGCATCAAACAGAGACAGAAGTCAAAAGCCGGAGGAATGGCTATACGAAGAGGTGAAGAAAATCAACTGGGACCGATACATGTCAGAGGACACGACTTTTGCCATTGATGCGACGGTTTACAGCGAGACTTTCCGAAACAGCCGTTTTGTGACCTACCGCGTGAAAGACGCGATAGCAGACTGGTGGGTAGAGAAACGCGGCAAGCGTCCGAACGTGAAAGTGACCGATCCGGATTTGTATATCAACGTACATATTGCAGAAGAGACTCTGACGGTCTGTTTGGACAGCAGCGGCGAGAGTCTGCATAAGCGCGGATACCGTGTAGCGACGACCGAAGCTCCTATCAATGAGGTACTTGCTGCCGGAATGCTGCTGATAGCCGGATGGCGCGGGCAGAGCGATTTTTATGATCCGATGTGCGGTTCCGGCACCATCCCCATCGAGGCGGCATTGATAGCACGGAACATCGCTCCGGGCATATTCAGGAAGTCTTTCGGATTTGAGAAATGGCCGGATTTTGATGCGGAGTTGTGGAGTGATATCTACAACGACGATTCGCAAGAGCGAGAGTTCACGCATAAGATTTACGGTTCTGACGCCTCTTATTACGCCATCCAGCAAGCGACCAAAAATGTGAAGTCAGCGGGTGTGGCGCGCGATGTAGAATTGCGGCAGATACGGATGGAGGAACTGAAACCGTCAGCCATCAGTGCCCAGCATCCGGCGATGGTGATGATCAATCCGCCGTACGGTGAGCGATTGGCGAGCAACAAAGATATGGAGGAGTTGTACGGAAAGATAGGCAGTGCGTTGAAACATCAGTTTACGGGTGCTACGGCATGGATTATCTCTTCCAATGCCGAGGCCATGAAATGTATCGGTTTGAAACCGGCGAAGAAAATACGGTTATTGAACGGAGAGTTGGATTGCCAGTTCAATAAATATGAGTTGTTCGCCGGCAGCCGCAGGCAAAAGAATGATGGAATGATGGAATGATGAAATGATGAGATGATGAGATGATGAGATGATGGAACCACTATATATAGCAGATTATAATTATCCATTGCCGGATGAACGGATAGCCAAGTATCCGTTGGCGGAACGAGACCAAAGTAAGCTACTGGTCTATAAACAGGGCCGGGTCAGCGAGGACCGGTTTTACAACATCGGCGACTATATCGTACCGGGTTCATTGTTAGTGTACAATAACACCCGTGTGATTCAGGCACGGCTGGAGTTTCACAAGAAACCGCGAGTAGAGCAAACCGAGACGACCGAGGAGGTAAAACAAGGAGCGAGGATAGAGATTTTCTGTTTAGAGCCTCTTTCCCCGCGTGACTACCAGTTATCGCTATCTTCTACGCGCGGGTGCGTATGGAAATGTATGGTAGGCAATGCCAAGAAATGGAAAGGGGGAAACCTCTCCCTAACCCTCTCCTCAAGAGAGGGAACGGAATTAGAGGTGCGGGCATATAAAGAGGAACAGATGGGTAATACCTATGCAGTGCGGTTTGAATGGGACGGCGAGCAAGTGAGTTTTGCAGAGGTTTTGGATGCCGTAGGCGAGTTGCCGATCCCTCCGTATCTGAACAGAAAGACGGAGGAGTCGGATTTGCGGACCTATCAGACCGTTTATTCGCGTATCAAAGGAAGTGTAGCGGCTCCGACAGCCGGTTTGCATTTTACGGAGCGCGTGTTGGACGATCTGCACAAGCGGGGTATAGAGACCACGGAGCTGACGCTTCATGTAGGAGCCGGCACATTCCTGCCGGTGAAGACCGCCGATGCTAACGAGCATACGATGCACACAGAGATTATTGCAGTACCGAAAACCACCATCTGTCAGATTATAGGTCAATTAGGTAAGATAGTAGCGGTAGGCACGACGAGTATGCGGACGCTGGAAAGTCTGTATTTCATAGGAAAGAAACTCCGCGCCAGCGATAAACCGGCCTATCGGGATATCGAAACGATTCATGTGGGGCAGTTCGAGCCGTACGAAGAGGCGACGGGAGATGAGAGCGTGTCGTCGCAAGAGGCATTGCAAGCGATAGTGGATTATTTAGAAGTTACGGGTCAGGAGACACTGCATGCCGAGACGCAGATCATGATAAAACCCGGTTATCAATTCCGTGTGGTAGACCAGTTAATCACGAATTTCCACCAACCACAATCGACATTATTGCTGTTAGTCAGCGCTTTTGTGGACGGCGATTGGAAGACGATCTATGATTATGCGCTGGGACATGGATTCCGGTTCCTGAGTTATGGAGACAGCAGTATTTTAACACGCGCAAAGAGATGATAGATACCCATTGCCATATTGATGAAGAGGCTTTCGACGCGGATCGCGAAGATGTGATAGCCCGTCAGCGTGAGTCAGGCGTGGAGGCGATGATTGTGCCGGGCGTGAACAGCAAGTCGATAGAGACCGTGATGCGTGTCTGCAGGGCTCATCCGGGGTATTGTTATCCTGCATTGGGATTGCACCCCGAAGATGTGAAAGGCGATTGGGAGGAGCAGTTGGCGGTGATAGAAAAGGCCATCCGCCAGTACCGCAAAGAGTTGGTGGCAGTAGGCGAGATAGGGCTGGATTACTATTGGGACAAGACTTATAAAACAGAGCAGCAAGAGGTGTTGCGCCAACAAATAGCGTTAGCGCGGGAGCTGGATCTGCCTGTGATCCTCCACAACCGTGAAGCGACGGAAGACCTGCTGCGCATTTTGGAGAATGCGCAAGGTACGACGGATGTACACAATACAAAAGTACGCGGAGTGTTCCATTGCTTCAACGGCAGTAAGGAAACGGCGCAACGGATATTGAAAACGGGCATGTATATCGGTATAGGCGGAGTGTTAACCTTCAAGAACTGCAAGTTGTACGAGACGCTGGAGGTTGTTCCTCTGGAGCGCATCCTATTAGAGACAGACGCTCCGTACATGGCCCCCACGCCTCACCGCGGCGAACGCAATGAGAGCCGGCTGATGATCCATGTAGCAGAACAACTGGCGGATATCTTCGGGTGCAGTCCAGAAGAAATAATCCGTCAGACGACGGCGAACGCCAGGCAATTATTTTCCATAGAAAAATAGAATAACTATCATATGAAAGAAATTACAACCAAAAAACTATTGGATACCATAGTAGAGGGTATCCGAAATCGAAAAGGCCAACGTATCGTAACCATTGATTTGCGTAAGATCAAAGAGGCTCCTGTAGAGTATATGTTAATATGCGAGGGCCAGAGCAACACCCAAGTGTCCGCTATAGCGGATGAGATAGATGATTTCGTCCGGACAACAACGCATGTTCATCCTCTGAGTATATCCGGTCAGGAGAACGCAGAATGGATAGCTATGGATTACGGTACGATTTTTGTACATGTGATGCAACGTGAGCCGCGTAGCTTCTATGATATAGAGCACCTATGGGCAGACGGAAAGGTAACAGAGTTACCGGAGATAGTTTAGTGTTTCGAGTTTAGAGTTTAGAGAAATGGCAGAAAAAAAGAACAATACCCAGAAAGGTTCTCAGCCGCAGATGCAGCCGAGAGGGCCGCGAAGATGGATCAGTCTTCTGTTTTATTCGATAGCTTTTGCAATCATAGCCTATTATTTCTTCGGAAACAAGGAAGGCGTAGGCGTCAGCAAAGAGTTAAGTTATACCAAACTGACGGCTTATATAGAAGCAGGGGCGATAGACAAGATAGATGTCTCGGATGATTTGCAGGCACAAGCAACCGTCCGTCCCCAGAGTTACACTTTGGTGTTCGGCACCCAAGCCGAGGGGGAACACGCAAACGGGATGCTGAAGTGTCAGGTACCTTCTATCGATGAGTTTTCCAAATATATCGACGGAGTGAATGCTACGCGCCGGGCAAACGGGCAGGCTGCGATAGATGTCAAATATGAAAAATCAAGAGATTATTGGTATCTGATATTGGTCAATATCCTTCCGTTTGCTCTGATGATATTATTCTTTGTCTATCTGAGTCGCGGTGCGAGCGGCGGAATGGGCAGTATCTTTGGAGTAGGAAAAGCACAGGCGCAGATTTTTGACAAGGATAAAAAAGACAAAGTGACGTTCCAGGATGTAGCGGGTCTTTACGGTGCGAAACAAGAGGTCCAAGAGGTAGTGGAATTCCTGAAGAACCCGAAGAAATTCACGGAGATAGGTGCCAAGATACCCAAAGGCGCGTTGCTGGTAGGCCCTCCGGGAACGGGTAAGACCTTATTGGCAAAAGCCGTAGCAGGTGAAGCCGATGTGCCGTTCTTCTCGATGAGCGGTTCGGATTTCGTAGAGATGTTTGTAGGTGTAGGAGCGAGTCGTGTCCGTGATTTATTCCGCCAAGCGAAGGAGAAAGCCCCATCTATCATCTTCATCGACGAGATTGACGCGATAGGTCGTGCGCGCGGAAAGAGCGTGATGACCGGAGGCAACGATGAGCGAGAGAGTACGCTGAACCAGTTGCTGACGGAGATGGACGGTTTCGGGACCAATTCGGGTGTGATTATCTTAGCTGCGACCAACCGTGCCGATGTCTTGGATGCAGCGTTGTTGCGCGCCGGACGGTTCGACAGACAGATACATGTAGAGTTACCGGATTTGCAGGAGCGCAAAGAGATTTTCCAAGTTCATTTGCGTCCAATCAAGATGGATGACAGTGTAGATATTGATTTCCTGAGCAAGCAGACTCCCGGATTCTCCGGAGCGGATATCGCGAATGTATGTAACGAGGCGGCGTTGATAGCCGCACGCGGCGGACGCAAGCGGGTAGGCAAACAAGATTTCATGGATGCCGTAGACCGTATCGTAGGCGGATTGGAGCGCAAGAACAAGATTATGACCGAAGAGGAGAAACGCTCTATAGCATTCCACGAAGCTGGTCATGCGACCATCAGTTGGATGCTGCGATGGGCTAACCCGTTGGTGAAAGTGACCATCGTACCTCGCGGAATGGCTTTAGGCGCAGCCTGGTATCTGCCGGAAGAGAGACAGTTGACGAACGAAGAGCATATCTTAGACGAGTTATGTTCGTTATTAGGCGGTCGTGCCGCAGAGCAACTCTTCCTGAAGCAGACTTCCACGGGGGCGCTGAACGATCTGGAACGCGCGACCAAGCAAGCCTACGCGATGGTAGCATATTACGGTATGAGCGATAAACTGAAAGATATCAGTTTCTATGACTCAACGGGTCGGTATGACTATGGCTTTACGAAACCATATTCGGACGAGACAGCCTCCACTATCGACCAAGAGACACAGCGAATCATAGCCGAGCAGATGGCCCGCGCCAAGCAGATCCTGACAGAGCATGCAGACGGTCATCATCAGATAGCCCAACTGCTGATAGAACACGAGGTAATCACAAGCGAGGACGTAGAGCGTATCTTAGGTCCCCGTCCATGGAAGAGCCGTGGAGATGAGTTATTGGAAGTGAATGCTGCTATTGCCGAAGCAGAGAAGCCAAAACGCAAAAGCAGAAAGAAAAAAACTGAAACTTCCCAGACAGAAGATAATATTCAAAACAACGCATAAATGAGAAAACTACTACTTAACATTGCGCTGCTGTGCGCAGTGATGATTTCCGCGCAAGAGGCGCCGGAAAAATTACCGATGGATCCTGAAGTCCGTTACGGTAAGTTAGAGAACGGCTTGACGTATTATATCCGTCATAATGAGCAACCAAAGCAGCGTGCGGAATTTCATATTGCGCAGGCGGTAGGAGCTATTCTGGAGGAGGATCATCAGAATGGTTTGGCCCACTTTCTGGAGCACATGGCTTTCAACGGCACCCAGCATTTCCCGGGTAAAGGCATCATCAATTATTTCGAGTCGGTAGGTGTCAATTTCGGCGGAAATATCAATGCCTATACTTCTATAGATGAGACTGTATACCGTCTCTCCGACGTGCCTACCTATCGTGCCGGCATTGTAGATAGCGCGCTGTTAGTGATGCATGATTGGAGCTGCGGCCTGTTGTTGTTAGACGACGAGATAGATGCAGAGCGCGGAGTTATCTTAGAGGAATGGCGTACGGGTAGAACCGCCCAGCGTAGGATGTGGAAACAGATGCAAGCACTGATGTATCCGGGAACGCAATATGCCAAGCGCGATGTGATAGGAGATACTGCCGTCATCAATAATTTTGCCTATCAGGCTCTTCGGGACTACTATCACAAATGGTATGGACCTGATAACCAGGCTATCATTGTAGTAGGCGATATCAACGTAGACAGCATAGAGGCCAAAATCAAGCGTCTCTGGGCAGATGTCCCCCGTCGTGCCAATTATGGCGAGCGCCCGATATATACGGTGAACCATAATGACAAGCCGTTGGTTGCTATCGTGACCGATCCCGAGGCGCAAGGAACCCGAATCACGTTGGAGTATAAATTTGACCAACTGCCGGAAATGCTGCAGTCCACAGCCCATGAGTACACCCTCAATATGGTGCGCGAACTGGCGTGCGATATGCTCAATAACCGTCTGTCAGATTTGTCCCATGATCCTAATGCCTCTTTCTCCGGTGCCGGTTGTTATTACGGTGAAGTAGCGAAAAAAATGGATGCTTTCATGGCCGTGATTATCCCGAAAGAAGGGAAAGAAAGCGATGCATATAACGATTTGGTTTACCAGTTAGAGAAGATGCACCGATACGGATTCACCAACGCAGAGTTGGAACGCGTGAAGAGCGAGAAACTGACAGCGATGGAGAAATACTACAACGAGCGTAATACCCGTAAGAATATCACACTGGCGCGCGAATGTATCCGCCATTTCGAGAACGGCGAGTCTATGCCCGGAGCTCAATGGGAGTATGAGATGACCCAGGCGTTCCTGCCGTTGATATCCTTGGAGAAAGTGAATCAGTTGGCGCAATCTCTGATTCATCCCAATCCAACCATAGCCATCATGGCTCCCGAAAAAGAGGGAGTGCATATCCCTACCTCGGAAGCCATTGTTGCCGCTATTGCCGGTCAGAGTGAATTATCCATAGAAGCACCTCAAGAAGAGAAAATTTCCGCCGAGCTGGTAAAAAAGGCTCCGCGTAAAGGTTCTATCAAGGCGAAAGGCTATAACGAAGGTTTCGGTTTTACGGAATGGACGCTGAGCAATGGCATAAAAGTAGTGATCAGACCGACAGAATTTAAGGCAGACGAGATCCTAATGCAAGGCTTCTCCAAAGGAGGACTGACCCAGGTGAAGACGGAAGATCTGCCTTCAGCCAGTTTAGCGACCACCATCATCGGCATGTCCGGTATCGGTACATTCACTCTGCCGCAGTTAGAGAAAGTATTAGCCGGGAAAAATGTGTCGGTAACTCCGGAGATAGCAGAGAATGTAGAACGTATCAGCGGCTTATCGTCGGTAAAAGACTTAGAGAGTATGCTGAAACTGACTTATCTCTATTTCACCTCTCCCCGTCGCGACGAAGAGGCTTATCAAACGACGATTAATGTCTTACGCAGCCAATTAGCCAACCGTGACAAGAATCCGAAGACTATTTTTGCCGATTCGGTCCAGATGATGGCATCCAATCACTCACCCCGTGCGCAGATTTTTGATCAGCAATTATTGGACCGTGTATCGTTAGACAAAGCGATGGAGATTTATAAAGCACGTTTTGCGAATCCGGCTGATTTTACTTTTATCTTTGTAGGTAATATCGACCCGAACGATGCCAAGGTACAAGAGTTAATCTGCCAATGGTTAGGCGGTCTGAAGACCAAAAAAGCCCGCGAGGAGGTTATTGACCATCATGTACGCGTTACACCGGGCATGCAGAAGAACTATTTCGCCCGCAAGATGGAGACCACCACGGCGTCGAACCGTATCCAATATACCTCCTACGATATGCCTTATTCGCTGGCTAACGACCTGAATATGGAGATGATAGGACGAATCCTCTCCACCCGTTATTTAGAGTCCATCCGTGAGCGCGAAGGCGGCTCGTACGGCGTAGCCACCTACGGCGATATGTCGATTCTTCCGGTACCCCGTGCATCGTTGATCATGCAGTTTGATACCGATCCGAAGAAACAGGAGAGACTGATGCAAATCATTCATGAGGAGATCCTGACAATCATTGATAACGGACCTTTGGCAAGCGATTTGCAGAAAGAGAAAGAATCCATGCTGAAGGATTATCAGGAGAATCTGGAGAATAACAAATACTGGCGTTCGGCATTGTATTTATACTATATGTACGGAATCAATAATATCCGCGATTACAAGCCGGCAGTAGAGGCAATTACTGCAGAAACAGTACAGCAGACGCTGAAAAAACTTGTGTCTGCCGGTAATGTATTCGAAGTAGTGATGTTTCCGGAATGAAGTATTTTCTGATAGCAGGTGAAGCTTCCGGCGATCTGCATGCATCGGCATTGATTGCACAGTTGCGTCATTGCGATCCGGAAGGGCAGTATACGGGACTTGGCGGCGACCGGATGGAAGCCGCCGGGTGCCACCTGCATCAGCATATACGAAACATGGCTTTTATGGGATTTGCGGCTGTGCTGAAAAATTTAGGTCAGATACGCCGTAATTTCCGTATTGCAGAACAGGCATTGCTGGCAGACAGACCCGATGCCTTGATTTTGATAGATTATCCTTCTTTTAACTTACATATAGCGGCTTTTTGCCGCAAGCATCTTCCCCGGACAAAGATCTATTACTATATTCCGCCAAAAGTATGGGCATGGAAACGGAGACGTATCCACCGGATAGCTCGTCTATGTGATGAGGTATTGGGTATCTTCCCCTTTGAACCGGATTTCTATAAACGGTATGGCTATCAATGTACGTATGTAGGTAATCCCACAGCGGAAGAGATAGCGTCATTACCTCGCTATTCAGGAGAGCGGAAGAAAATGATAGCCCTTCTGCCCGGTTCGCGCAGGAGCGAGATTGCACATTGTCTGGAGCGGATGTTATCTGCGGCGAGACGGTATCCGGACTATTCAATAACGGTATGTGCTGCTCCGGGGATTGAAGATGCGTTTTATATGAGTTATCTACAGCCCGGTGAGAAGTTGACACGCGATACATATTTGACTGTCCAACAAGCCAAAGCCGCCATCGTCAATTCCGGAACGGCAACACTTGAGACGGCTCTGCTGGGATGTCCTCAGGTAGCGGTTTATCATCTTGCCTTATCCCCATTAATAGGACTGATACGATGGGCTCAGCCGTTAATATTCTCAATCCCTTATTTCACATTAGTCAATATCATTGCAGGGAAAGAAGTTATCCGCGAATGCATAGCCGATACTTTTACCACGGATAATGTGAGCAGAGAGTTGGACCGGCTTTTGAGGGACGAGGTATATCAAAAAAATATGCTCGCATCATACGAGCATATTCATTCATTATTGGGTACAGAACCGGCAGCAGTACGCGCTGCAGAAATCATCACATCGAGATCATAAGCGCCGCAAGGATATAGGGCATGGCTCCAATCAGGACTCCTTTGCTCAATCTCCAAGTCTCGGTGGTATAGAAGACAAAAATCAGTGCCAAATCCGGAAAGACGCTGACTAACAGGAGTTTGCTTAATACGCCTCCGGCTTCAAACTGAAAAGTTCTCAACGGATACCAAAGATTCATGACTTCAATATACGTCAGCCCAAAAACAGCAGGGAGAATCAATCCCACCAAAATCCCTATCCAATAACGGTCAAAGCGATCCATAAGCAGTCCAATCAATCATTAGCGGTGTGATAGCCAGCATCTGATGTTCCATCGCCCATATATCGGTATCTGTAGAAGCCGGCTCGTCATTGACAAACTCTCCAGCCAATTTCCAACTCTTGATTATTCCGTCCGGCAAATTCTCAGTGGTCGTCGCCAGTTCATTAGCCCAATGTCCGATACATTGTCTGGTCCATCGGATACCTTCTATCTCACCTATCGGGGCATTGATATTATATACCGTCCGAGGAGCGATTCCGTCTTCGTAAAGATGCTGAGTTACCTCTGTCAAAAAAGGTTGCAGCCAGTGTAAATCCACGTCCATGTCATGACTGTTAATAGACCATCCGATGGCAGGAATCCCTTTCTCAGCGGCAACAAAACAAGCTCCTATCGTGCCGGAATACATAGCATTGACAGAAGCATTACTACCATGGTTGATACCGGAGACAAGGAGGTCTATTTTCTCGTCAGGGAAGAGAAATTCCCGCGCTATCTTCACGCAATCAGCCGGTGTTCCGTTTGTCGTATATACCTCGGCTCCGTTGAGATCATGCTCCTCAATATGCCGTAAATAAATAGTCTGCGTCACGCTGATAGAGGTGCTATAACCGCTCCGCGGTCCATCAGGTGCTATAACGGTAACGCGTCCCAGTTTTGTCATTTCCCGGGCTAACAATCGGATACCGGCTGTGCCCCATCCGTCATCATTGACTACTACAATATTCAAGCCATTTACCATTTGGTCATTTATTGGGTCATTTCACCATTTTCATTACTTTCTGAGCCAAGGCGTTAGCTTCTTCCATCGTAGCAGCCTCTGAATAGACACGAATTATCGGTTCCGTATTGGATTTGCGCAGATGTACCCATCCGTCGGCAAAATCAATCTTTACGCCGTCAATGTCATTAACGCGCTCATTGTGGTAAAACTCTTTGACACGTGCGAGAATAGCATCTACGTCAGTGTCGGGGGTGAGGTCGATACGATTCTTGCTGATACAATAGTCGGGTAGGGTGCGGCGCAGTTCACTCACTTTCATATCCAGATGTGCGAGATGGCTGAGGAACAAAGCTATACCCACCAATGCATCACGGCCGTAATGGCACTCCGGATAAATCACTCCGCCATTTCCCTCTCCTCCAATTACTGCATTTACGCGTTTCATCTCCGCAACAACATTTACTTCTCCTACCGCACTTGCGCTATAGGTTCCGCCATGCGAACGGGTCACGTCGCTTAAAGCGCGCGTCGAAGACATATTGCTGACGGTATTTCCCGGAGTATGGCGCAAGACATAGTCCGCTACGCTGACAAGCGTATATTCCTCGCCGAACAT
>DEIW01000108.1:16906-17385 GCA_002352705.1 Bacteroidales bacterium UBA2764
AGACGATCCACATCGGGATCCACTACGAAGCCGACATCCGCCTTGCCGGATTTCAGCAAGTCGCTTATCTCGGTCAAGTGTTGGGGCAGAGGTTCGGGATTATGCGGGAAACGTCCGTCCGGGGTGCAATTCAGTTCGATGATATTCTCTACTCCTATTGCGCGCAGGATAGCCGGAATAGCCAGACCTCCGACGGAATTGACACAGTCAATAGCAACTGTGAAATGACGGCGTTTGATAGCCTCAACGTCCACTAATTTGAGTTTTAATACCTGTTCTACATGGTAGGGCAGATAATCTTTAGTGGTCATATGTCCCAAATCATCCACTTCTGCGAACGAGAAATCTTCCGCTTCCGCGATAGCGAGCACTCCTTTTCCTTCAGCATCATTGAGGAATTCACCCTTTTCATTCAGTAGTTTTAGAGCGTTCCATTGTTTTGGGTTATGGCTTGCGGTGAGGATAATGCCTCCGGCAGC
>DEIW01000108.1:17393-23532 GCA_002352705.1 Bacteroidales bacterium UBA2764
CCGGCTGCTTTTTCTCCGGTCACGGCTAACTCGGTTGTCGGCGTCGAAGCTAAACCGATATTCACTACGTCGTAGCCCATCCCCATCAGGGTGCCGCATACTATCTGCTCCACCATATGTCCGCTCAGTCGTGCATCCCGGCCTACTACAATCTTGTTGTTTTCAGGCATGGCTGCCCGTCTTTGAGTAGCGTAGGCGGCAGTGAAACGAACGATATCTACGGGATTCAGTCCCTCTCCGACTCGGCCGCCTATTGTGCCGCGGATACCGGAAATAGATTTTACTAAACTCATATTATTGTTTTACTTTGATATTGATGATATATACATAGGGAGTAACAGACATCTGTTCGGCATCGAACCCTAATTTGCTGGGGACAATGACCTCACATTCAGAATTCGTATTCTTCATCAGTTTGACTGCTATATGCCATCCTTGCGCTTCGCAGCTGGTCAGGTTGCCATATTGGAACTCATACGGATGAGCCTGGTCGTTGGTATTCCAGTAACTCAGGGTATCCGCACCTTCCGTCAGTTGGAATTTCTTGTAACGCGTCACAATGATATCATTTGTCAGCACTTTGCCGGACTCTCCCCGGTGACGGAGATGGAAATATAAATCGTCACTTCCCGACGTGTCTTTGTAATAGTCTTTTTCGCCCCATTGATAGTCGTCTCCCGGCTCTTCCGTCAGAATATTCAGATTATTCCGGCTGATATAGTTCTCAATCAGTTTTTTCTCTTTGTTGCGCAGGTTGGAATAGGTGTTGGATTGGCAACCGCTGCCAAACATGACAATACCTGTCAATAGGATAAATAGAATTTTTTTCATTTATTGTATGGTTATTTCAATTCGTAAATTTTCATATGGCGGGATATGCTCGGTGCCTTGAATGCCATAGGCGGCATACCATGGTGCCAATAGCACCAGTCGGGCGCCATGATGCCATTCGGTAATGTTTTCCTCAATAGCGGCAGGTAGTTTCCATGCGCCGATACGGGCTGTTTGGACAAAGTCTGTGTATAGTTTACCGCTGAGGCTGTACGTGCGGATATGCAGGCTGCATTCTTCGCCGCGTTGTACGGTCTCTCCCTCTCCGGGTGAAAGGATAGCACACCATGTCCCCCTTTCATAGAGCGCGAAGGGTAAACTGTCCGCCTGCGCTATAGACGCTAACTGTTCATCTGCGGACTCTGTCATCCCTTGGTTGAAGGCCATCAACGCCAACTGAGCGCTGTCCGGTTTGGGCGATGCGCTTTTGCGCTGGCTGGGAATCTGTGGAGCTGTCCTGGTGCAACTAATCAGTATGGCAGCGCAGCAATATATTATCCACCGTCTTGTCCTCAATTTTCTTCAAGGCGTTGTTTACGATATTCGCTCGGTGTGACTCCGTACGTGTTTTTGAAGCATTTGGAGAAATACCGGCTGTCATTCATTCCTACCATGTATGTCACCTCGGTGATGTTGTATTTGCGATCTTCCAGTAGTTGCGCCGCGCGTTTGATTCGCATCTCGCGGATAAACTCTACCGGACTCATTCCTGTCATATTCTTGAGTTTGTTGAAGAAGACCGTACGTCCCATGCCCATCTCTTCTACCAACTCATCCACAGTCAGGGTGTTGTTGTCCATTTGTTTCTCCATCACGTCCAGCAGTTTGGCAAGGAACGCATCTCCGGGTACGTTATCTTCCCCTTTCTGAGGCTCCAGACGCATCAGACGCTGGCGATAGCTCTGTTCAAGCTGGGTGCGTTGCTTTAATATATTTTGTACGCGTGCACGTATATATTCGGGCTCGAAAGGCTTGGTCATATAATCATCTGCGCCGAACTGCAGTGCCTGAAGGCGGCTCTCGATAGCCGCTTTGGCGGTCAGCAGGATCACCGGAATATGGTCGGTCTCCGGGTTCTGCTTGATGAATTGGGTCAACTCCAGACCGTCCACATTCGGCATCATCAGGTCTGTAATGACAAGGTCTATTTGTTTGGTGCGGATGATCTGCTCTGCTTGCGCGCCGTCCTCAGCAGTCTCTACGGAATAATCGCGGCTGAAGATACCTGATAGGAAATGGCGCATGTCTTGGTTGTCTTCTACAATAAGGATGGTAAACCGGTTCTCTTGTTTCTCTTGCGCCAACTGGTCCAGTTTGTCCTCCAGACTCATTTCCATTTGAGGCGGATTGGCTATTGGGTCCTCTGAGATGAATTCTACATCTGCGCCAAAATGGTCCTTACCGGTATGAAGCATCACGGTGATGGATGTACCTGCGCCAACGGCACTCACTACGTCGATATGACCATGATGCAGATCTACCAGCTCTTTGGTCAGATTCAGACCGATGCCGGTGCCGGTAGTGTTGTTATTATTGAGTTCGTTATTACTGGAGAACCGCTCAAACAGCATGCTTCGTTTCTCCGGCGGGATACCAATACCCTCATCCTGTACAGTGAGCGTCACAAATCCGGGCTTGGAATCGATGATAACGGTAATCTTCTTGCCAGCAGGCGTGAATTTGAAAGCGTTGCTCAATAGGTTCCATAGGATGGTATCCATTCTGCCGCGGTCCACCCATACGGTCGAGTCTTCGGCTTTGTTCTCGATACTGAACTGGATATGCTTGTCGTAAGCCTCTTTCTGGAAATTAGAGCAGGTCTCGTTCACTAACTCGCTCAGCAGTACTTTCTGTACTTTGAGTTTCATCTTCTGGTTTTGAACCTTCCGGAATTCCAATAACTGGTTCACCATCCGTAACATCCGCTGGCTGTTGCTGTAAACAATCTCCAACTGGCTTCGTACGCTCGGGGAGATGCGCTCGGTGTGCAAGATATTCTCTATCGGGCTTACGATAAGCGTGAGAGGAGTACGTAACTCATGGCTGATGTTGGTGAAGAAACGGAGTTTGATATCCGTCACCTCTTGCTCCACTTGTACTTTGCGGCGGAGCTTATTGTAGATATTCATGATATAGACGGTCAGCGCCATAATCAGTATCGCGCCGCAGATATACAGCAGCCATGCCCACCATCTGACCCACCACGGGCTGGTCACAAAAATCGTCAGCGTCTTCTCGTTCTCTACGTCGCCTCCTTCGCGGTTGGTAGAGCGGACACGGAAGGTATAAACTCCATGTTGCAGATTGCTATAGGTGACTCGACGCACTGCTTGAGCCGCCTTCCAATCGGAATCGATGCCGTCCATCTTGTAGAAATATACGATTTTATCTGCGCCGATATAATCCATTGCGGCATATTCGATCGTCACGTTACTGCCGTAGTCAAGAGTGATGCTGTCTCCTTCGTATTCCATGTCTTGCGACTCTATATGGGTGATACGCATGGGCGGCACAGAGTTGGAATGATGAATACGTGAGGGGGAGAAGGCGCAGTAACCGTTCGAATAACCGAACAGAATGGTGCCATCCGGGGTCCGGAGCGCCTCTGCCTCCGTGAAATAGGTGTTGTCCTCGCCGTCCAACGCATCGTAATAATACAGATAGCCGGTCTCTAAATTCAGTTGCGCGATATCGCTCTCAGAGGTGAACCAGAGGTTCTTGCCGTCGCCCGCCATACTGAGGATGATGTCATGGAATGTCTCTATGCGTGTAATCTCCAGTTTCGGGTCCTTGGGATCAAGGGTCATCAACCCGCCTCCGAAAGAACCTAACCATAGGCGGTCATGGCTGTAATAGATAGCCCGGATATCATAACTGGGCAATACCAATACTTCGTTGGTCTCTATATTGATGCGCAGGACACCGGTGGTAGTTCCGCACCATAACGTCTCGTCCACAATCTCTATATCGCGCACTTTCATACCGTTGCCTATTGGTTCCGGAGCCTCCCATTGGTGCGTGTTTTCGTTCCAACGGATGATATTTACACCGCCGCCATAAGTGGCTACATATAACGTTCCGTCGCGTCCCTCTTCGATATCATAGATATCGGGGTGGGTGGTGGGAATAGTGGTACCGGTGGTTATATTTTTCAATCCTCCGCCTTTGGTGCCATACAGCATTCCGTGTTGGGTCTCCAGGGCGCAATAGACATTCGTCTCCGATTTGACGAGGGTCAGCACTTCGCCGTTCTTACGTCGTGCAAAAGCACGCACTTCGCCGTTATCCTGCGGGGAATGACGCATGTCGTGCAGTTTGTACGGCGTCGGTTCCATATTCACGCAATCCACACCGCCATCGTAAGAAGAAATCCACATCTGACCATCCCGGTCGATATAGGCGGTATGAATCATGTTGCTCAAACCGCTGATAGGATATACCAGTTCGTCCTTTTCATAGTCATAATAGCTCCAACCGCCGCCTGTCGGATTGACCCAGGTACGACCTTGCATATCTTCCAATAAGAAGAAATTCTCTCTCAATCGTCCGGCATAACGGCTGTCCAGAGCCGGAGTGAAACGTTTCCATTGACCGAAACGGTACCGCAAGATGCCGTTTTGCTCGTCCGCTTGCCATACTACGCCATGGGAGTCCACTTTGGTTTTCGAGGCACTTTCGCTCATCTTCGCCTGCATGCCTTCCGGCAGACTGTCATAGGGCTGCTCTACCGTGTTCTTGCGAGCCGCATCCAGACGGTAATAATGACCGTCATATGTACCCCACCAGATACACTCATTGGCGTCTTCGTATATCAAATCGACACGGTTGTTCACCCGTGCTTCCACACCATTGGACATGGCTTTGTAGGTGGTGAAGGTATAGCCGTCGAAACGGTTCAAACCATCCCATGTACCGAACCACATAAAGCCCTGTTTGTCCTGCAGAATGGACATTACGGTGTTTTGACTCAATCCGTCTTTAATGGAGTAGTGTTGTACTACATAGTGCTCATGAGCGCTCGTCAACAACGCTCCCGTCAGCATGAATAGCGAAATTAAGAAACGTTTCATAGTATTGTTAACAATTTAAACGGTTTATCGTTTTAAAAAATCTCAAATCTCAAATCTCAAATTTCAATTCTCAATTCTCAATTCTCAATTCTCAATTCTCAATTCTTAACGCCTGCCAATCGCTCCAGATAGCGGCCGTAATTGGTCTTCATCTCTTTCCCCAAAGCCGCTAACTGATCGGTGCTGATCCAGCCGTTGCGCCATGCTATCTCCTCAATGCAACTCACGTAAAAACCCTGACGGTTCTGGATGGTGGCGATGAAATTGCCTGCCTCCAGCAAACTGTCGCAGTTACCGGTATCGAGCCATGCGAAACCGCGGCTGAAGAGTTTGACTTTGAGAGAACCCTCTGCCAGATAGAGTTTGTTCAGGTCCGTAATCTCATATTCGCCACGCGCACTCGGCTGCAGGGCTGCAGCCTTATCACACACGGTAGCGTCATAGAAATACAGACCCGGTACCGCATAATTGCTCTTCGGTTCCGCCGGCTTCTCCTCCAGACTGAGTACTTTGCCGTCTTGGTCAAACTCCACTACGCCGTATGCCCGCGGGTCTGCCACTTCGTAGCCGAAGATACAGGCTCCGCCTTGCTCCGCGCTCTCAACCGCCTCCTTGAGCATATGCCCGAAATGCTGGCCGTAGAACATGTTATCGCCTAAGATCAGACACCCCGGTTCGCCGTTCAGAAACTCACGGCCCAAGACGAACGCCTGAGCCAGTCCATTGGGCACCAACTGCACTTTGTAACTCAGTTTCATACCGATACGGCTGCCGTCGCCTAACAACTCCTCGAACATCGGCAAATCCCTCGGAGTACTGATCACCAGTACCTCGCGGATACCCGCTAACATCAATGCACTCAGGGGGTAATAAATCATCGGCTTGTCATATACCGGCATGATTTGTTTACTGATGGCTTTGCTCAATGGGTATAGGCGCGTCGCGCTTCCGCCCGCTAAAATGATACCTTTCATAAAGTGTAAAAACTCGTTTCGGCTACAAAATTACTACAAAAATTGCACATATGCAAGCGTTCGGGTATTTTTTTGCCAAATAAAATGTAATTTTATCTGGTCGTTGGTCGTTAGTCGTTAGTCGTTGGTGATTTTTAGGTAATCGAAAATGCGGCGGTACGGCTCTTGATGAGCCTTTGCGTTGCTGCGTGTCGTCTGCCCGATGAGCGAGCTCCTCGTTCTGCCGCCCCGTAGCCCCGCGACGTCCGGCTGGATAGCCGTACT
>DEIW01000090.1 GCA_002352705.1 Bacteroidales bacterium UBA2764
GTAATCGTAGTGGGCGGCATGAAACTCTATGCCCTCTCGCACGGCGTGCCGGCTATGTTGGTGGGCGTGAACCCCTATTTCCATATTGCTATACTGATGATGATTTTAGGGTGTATGCTTTTCCTGGCAGGCTTCTTGGCGGAACTGGTCATCCGGAACAGCCCCAGCCGTAATGATTACCTGATAAAAGAAGAGATTTGAGATTAGGTGGCTCAGAGCATAGAGGAACAAATATTGACAATAGAGCGTGCGTTGGGAGAACGCATGATTTCGCATGCTTTAGTCATAGTCCGCGCATGGCTGAATGAGTTAGGCGAGAATAACCCATACGAAGAGGCGTATTACCGGATAAGCGGTGAATATGCCTCGCTTTTTGACGAATGGTTGACATCTGACGACCCTCACCGCGAAGAGACCTTGGACAAGTTGACGGGAGACACCTACCGGCTGGTAGATGCCACTTATGCCTCTTTGCGTATCCGTCGCGGGCTCTCGCCGGAGATGCACGGCTTCAATCCGGACAGCCCACAGTCGGTAATTCATTATTTCTCATCGTGTTTGCAATTCAAGGACTCCGACCTGGAATGGTTTACCGAGGTGGTGAATGACCCGGAACGGGCAGCAGTGGCATTAATGGCGGTGGCAGCCTTGGCGAAGAATACGCGTGAGTGTTTTAATGAACAAGGCATTTATGCGCTGATAGAAGGCATAAGAGGTGCCAATGAAGTGGTAGCCGAGCAATGCATGGCTAACATGCTCATTCTCATGGCACATTATGACGTGCGTATTGATTTCTTCCCGGACATTCAGAATGCACTCTTGTCCGCCATAGATGAGATGGACGATGAGGGCGAACAGGCGTTCCAGACGCTCTGTGCCTTGGTGCGCTCTTCCAAATCCAATTGGCGTGAACAAATAGCTTCGGGAGAAGTGAAAATAGAAGATCTGCCGGAAGAGTTGCAAAACCTGTTGGAACTGACGGGCGACAAGGACAATATAGAAGGCGTGATGGGCTGGGTGCCGAATTCCGAGCAGGAATACATGCAAGGCTTAATACTGATGTTACCCGATACATGGATTTTCAGCGCTCTTATCGGCGAGTCGCAAGAACGCGCGTCACACATAGCCATCGTTTATCTATCGGTAGGACATATGGACCTCATGTGGAACCATATTGAGGAGGCTTCGGCATGGCTGTTGCGTCAGCTGCGCAAAGGAAGCCGGTCAGCGATGGATTACATGAATTACGGGCATTGTCTGTTGCTGCAAGGTGACAGAATGATGGCTTATGAGTACTACCGCCAAGCCCGTCAGCTATGCAAAGGTCCGAAAGAGTTCTTCGCTATTTTCCGTCCTGACAGACGCCAGTTGGTGGACCATGGAATACCTCTCGAGCAGGTCTATATGCTTGAGGACAAACTGATTAATCAGTAACAGCGTCCGGATTTCAGTAGCCGGTATTCAGAAGGCTACGCCTATTCCGGCATCAATGAATTCAGCCCGCACTCCGTGGGTCTTCAATCCCAGTTGTACAAACATGTTCTTAAGTACGTGGTATTTGAGCACGAACTGCATGTAGCACCACCCGTCCTGATAATTGCTGGCATCAGAGAAGTCGTATTGATAGAAAATACCGCGGTTAAGAGGCTCGTCTCCGGGATGTAAAGCATTGAAATCCTTTTGTTTGGACGGGTCTGTCTGATTCTCAAACGGCTCCAGATTCTTGATCGGGTCATAGACATAGAATCCGACATGGATACCAGCGGTCAGATGTCCGATGATGAACTCCGGCTGGATACTGATGCCTGCTCGGAAACAATTCTTAATATTACTTTCATACAAGTAAGTTTTTCCGAAATAGGTAACCGGTGCATCGGGATAAGCGGCCTTGTATTCTTCCCGGTTGCTGACGCTCCTGTAGTAACCGTCGTAGAAAACGTCAATACCTGCTCCGNNGGCATCGATACCTGCTCCGATACGGAAGATGGAGACGGGTACCCAATAAGCCGCCACTTTGACTGTAGCCGCTCCGAAAAACTGCATCTTGGGATAGTTGTCGCGGTAATAATTCTGCTTCACACCTCCGGTCGCGCTGATCTCCACCGCCCAAGGTTTGTCCACGCCGTCATACAGTTTGCGCGGCACATCGGGATCGGGTTTTTCGTATTGTTTTGCCCCCGGCTGGTAGCGCACCCCTAATTCGCCGCCGAACATGTTATAACCTGCGTTCGGGTGCATGATCGAGCCGTTCGAAATATGGTGCCAGCCGCCGTTGAGGGTGATCTCCCAGCCGTCCTTGATCGGGAAATCCATGTATAATTCTAACGCCAGATACGCATTGAGAATAGAGCCGATAGACCAGTTGGCACCCTCATGGTCGGCATATAAATGCTCTCCTTCGTAGGTGTTGCTGTAGCGTTTGGTTACTGCCGCGAGACCTACGGTAGGGCGCAGACCGATACCGAAATGTTTGCCGTTGTAGAACGGCTGGTTCATATAGCCGTACGCCGTGAAAGCTGAGCCGAGTTTGCGGTCATTGCCGAGGTTGAGGTAGCCTGCCCCTACACCGATGGAAGCGTTGTTCCATTGTTGGAGACAATGCCATCTGCCGGTAGGCAGGAACTCCACGGCGAACTG
>DEIW01000059.1 GCA_002352705.1 Bacteroidales bacterium UBA2764
TGCAGAAACGGCGCATGAAAGTGTTCAGCCATTTCTCGATTGTAGGTTCGTCATAACGATCCTCAAAAGCCTGCAGCGCCATATATCTGATTTTCTCGCGCGTAAAGCCGTACCTTAGGAAATAATAGATGAAGAAATCATGAAGGTCATAAGGTCCCACTTTGTCTTCCGTCTTCTGCGCGATTTCACCTTTCTCATCGGTAGGCAACAGTTCCGGCGAAACAGGTGTGTCCACCACATCCAGCAGAATGGTTCTAAGAGGTTCGCCATAGAGGTTCTCCGCCGCATATCTGACCATATAACGGACGAGTGTTTTAGGTATTCCGGCATTCACACTGTACATGGACATCTGATCACCATTATAGGTACACCACCCGAGCGCCAGTTCACTCAAATCGCCGGTTCCCACCACCAGACCGTTCAGTTCGTTAGCCAGGTCCATGAGAATCAGCGTACGTACGCGCGCTTGCGCATTCTCATAGGTGGCGTCATGGATATCCATATTATGGGCTATATCGGTCAGATGCCGGGTTGTGACCTCACGGATAGAGATCTCACGATGGGTGACACCCAACTCCTGCATGAGCCGGAGCGCATTCTGATAGGTGCGGCCGGAGGTTCCAAAACCGGGCATCGTGACTCCGACAATCCGCTCTCTGTCATACCCTAACATATCTGCCGTCTGGACGCAGACAAGGAGCGCAAGGGTGCTGTCCAACCCTCCGGATACGCCTATCTCCAGGGTATGAGCATGGGTATGCTCCCATCGGCGGGCAAGCGCACTGGTCTGGATAGAGAAGATATCCATGCAATACTGGTCCTCCTCGCCTTTCTTCGGCAAAAACGGCGACGGAGAGAAAGTTCGATGAAGCGGTTCCGTAAACTCCTCTTCACGCTCTATCGGAGCCACGTTGATATGACGGTAATGACCTGTCTTGTCTTTGGTAAAATTGGTATTACGCTGTCTATCGGTGCGGAGCCGTTCGATATCTATCTCATTGATAATCATCGTGTTCTCACGCTGGAAACGCTCGCCCTCGCAAAGGAGTTCCCCGTTCTCGGCGATATAGGTGCTGCCGGAATAGACGACATCCGTACTACTCTCGCCTACCCCGGACGAGGTGTAGATATAACCGCAATGCACACGGGCGGATTGCTGGGTAATCATCTGACGGCGGAAAGCATGTTTGCCAACCAGACAGTTGGAACTGGAGAGGTTGAAAATCAGTTCCGCACCTTGTATAGCCAACTGGGTGGAAGGCGGGAGAGGCGACCAGAGGTCTTCGCACACCTCTATGCCAAACGTATAATTGCGTGTGCAGAAAAGCAAATCGGTACCAAAAGGCACTTCTCCGCTCCATATCTCTATTTTAGGGATACGCGGTGCTATTCCTCCGGGCGTGTACTCGCGCGCAGCGCGACCCGATGTGAACCAGCGTTTCTCATAGAACTCCCCCGTGTTCGGCAGATTCACTTTCGGCACCACGCCCATCACTTCTCCGTCCGTCATTACAAAAGCGCAGTTGAAAAGGTCATTGTCCACCTGCAGCGGCGCACCTACCAGCACGATGATTGCTTTCCCGCGCGTATAGTCACAGAGGGACTCCAGCTCACGCATGGCACTCTGCTGCAAAGCCTGAGTGAAAAACAAATCCGCGCAGCTATACCCGGTCAAACTCAATTCCGGAAAGCAAATGACTTCCACTCCTTCGGCTATCGCCTCATCAATCTGGGAACGTATCTGCTCCGCATTATATCGGCAATCCGCCACACGCATTGTCGGAACAGCAGCTGCTACTCGCACAAATCCAAAATTTGTATTCATCGTTTTCATCTGTTCAATCTAATTTTCTTTATTTTGCCTGCAAAGGTACTGTTTTTTTTTCATATATGCAAATAATTTCGCAAAATTAGATGATTTGCTTGCATATATCATTTTTTTTGTGTAATTTTGCAGCGCAAAATCATTAATACAGGTAAAGTTATGTGTGTATTGGAACAAACAGCAACTACGACAACTGTGCGTCTTAGTAATCGCAGATGGGCTCGATTGCAGGAGTTAGACAAAGCATACCGCTTAGCTCAGACGATCAAACGGAGTATGAAGCAAGTGGAATCTGCTCCCAGCATGAGTGTAGATGAAGCGATAGAAACTCTTCGCGCACTATGAGAGTAAGAATGTCTGATGATTTTAAAGTTGCCTACAAACGCTTGAAAAAACGCCATCGTTCGTTAGAGGCAGATTTTGAGCGTTTATTGTTGTCGTTACTGAATAATCCAAACCAAGGTGTGGAACTCACTGATGGAGCACGTAAGATTCGGATGGCTATCACGTCCAAAAGACGTGGCAGAAGCGGTGGCGCTCGAGTAATCATCCGTGCCAAAATTGTAGAAGATGAATTGCAGTTGCTTTACATTTACGACAAAGCGGATTATGCAAACATATCGGAGGTATTCCTAAAGGATATTCTTCAAAGAATGAAATAACCTCTCGTCACTCACTGACGTTAAACAGAAGGACATAATAAAAGGCGTTTATTGACGCTTGTTTTGGCAATTTTGAAATCTGGTAAATTTCTCCAACCCAAAACAAGATTGTGCAATAGGCGTCCCGTGGGTATGTATTATCCGTTCGCGCCCCTCACAGGGCGGGAGGGTTAAGCATATCGGGCGTGGACGTTATTGTTTATTCTTGTTGGCAGGGTCATTTCCGGAACCTCAATAGAAAAGAATAAGCGTGAATAATGTTCGCGCTTTTAATTTTGTACTTTGTCCCTAATGTCCTTACCGACCTTAAAGTCCTTATTGACCTTATGATACTACCCCAAATACTACCCATTTAAAGTTGTACCTTTGCATCCGCC
>DEIW01000057.1 GCA_002352705.1 Bacteroidales bacterium UBA2764
TGGCTACCGAGGACGTCCGCTTCTATGACCATACCGGTGTTGATTTCAAATCCATGTTCCGTGCCATTCTGAAATTAGGGCGCGCCGGAGGCGGTTCTACCCTCACCCAGCAACTCGCCAAACAACTCTGGTCACCACGCGCGAACAATATATTCGAGCGGGCTATGCAAAAACCTATTGAATGGGTCATCGCTACCAAATTAGAAAGGCTCTATTCCAAGGAGGAAATTCTCTTGATGTACCTCAACCAGTTCGATTTTCTCTATAATGCGGTAGGCATCCAGTCCGCCTCGCAGGTCTATTTCTCTACCACGCCGGCGGAGCTCAAGACGGAACAGGCCGCAATGCTGGTAGGCATGTGTAAAAACCCCTCTCTCTATAATCCCGTTCGTCATCCTCAACGCGCTACAAGCCGCCGTAATACGGTACTGAGCCAGATGGAGAAATACGGTTATCTGGACGAGGCGGCCAAGGACTCTCTCTCTGCCCTCCCGCTCGAGCTCCATTACAGTTCTGTCGACCACAAGCAAGGCACCGCACCCTATTTCCGCGAGTACCTGCGCGTCACACTCACCGCCAAAGAGCCTCATGAGAGCGATTATTCCGAATGGAACAAGTTGCAATACAAACTGGACCTCTGGCAATGGGAGAACAACCCTCTGTACGGTTTTTGCGAGAAGAACCGCAAACCTGACGGCAGCAAATATGACATCTATCAGGACGGTCTGAAAATCTACACCACTATAGACTCCCGCATGCAGCGTTATGCCGAGGAAGCGGTGAGCGAACACATGCAGGCGCAACAAAAGAGCTTCTTCCGGGAACTCAAGCGCAAGAAGAATGCGCCTTTCTCCCGTTCCCTCTCGCAAGCCGAGATATCCGGCATTATGAACCGCTCCATGCGTCAGACCGACCGCTATAGGGCTATGAGAAAAGAAGGGCTCTCACAGGACTCCATACTGCAGGCTTTCGAAACACCACGGGAGATGCAGGTCTTCTCGTATGACAGAGGGATGATTGACACTCTCATGAGCCCTATGGATTCCATTAAATGGCAGAAGAGTTTCCTACGCTGCGGGTTTATGTCCATGGACCCTCATACAGGGCATGTCAAAGCATATGTAGGCGGTCCTAATTTCGCACATTTCCAGTACGACATGGTTACTAAAGGCCGCCGGCAGGTAGGTTCAACCGTCAAGCCATACCTCTATACTCTGGCGATGGACGAAGGAATGTGGCCATGTGAGAAATGGGTATATGATTCAGTAGTTTTCGTACTGGATAACGGAGACCGTTGGGCACCGCGAGACACACACGAGAAATACCAAGGCGATACTGTCACACTCACCTGGGGACTCAAAGAGTCCTCCAACTGGATGGCAGCGTACCTCATGTCCCTCTTCACGCCCGAGCAGCTCGTGAAGATGATGCAATCATTCGGTATTCAGGGAGATTTGGACCCTGTAGTGTCGCTCTGCCTCGGACCGTGCGAAGTCTCCGTAGAGGAGATGGTAGATGCCTACACTACTTTTGCCAACAAAGGTATCCGTACCGAACCGCTTTATGTCACCCGCATCGAGGACGCTAACGGAAACATTATTGGTTCCTTTACTCCGCGCACTCATGAGATTATCAGCGAGACAACGGCATACAAGATGATATATATGCTCCGGGCGGTGCTCGATCATGGTACGGGTGTACGTACGCGTTTCAAATACGGTATTACAGCACCGATGGGAGGAAAAACCGGTACTACCAATAATAACTCTGACGGTTGGTTTATGTGCTTCACGCCTTCTCTCGTCTCCGGCGCATGGGTAGGCGGAGAGGACCGTGGCATACATTTTGATAATATGGCAGAGGGACAAGGAGCATCGATGGCATTGCCTATATGCGCCTTGTATATGCAGAAAGTATTGGCAGACCCGAATTTAGGCTATAGTCCTAACGAACAGTTTGATATCCCTGAATGGTTTGACCCCAATGAAGGATGTAAATAAAATAGACCGTTCACTGCGTTCGCTGAAAGAACAAAGACCGCTCATTACGTTCGCTGAAAGAATAAAGACTAAATGGATTAGACGATTTTTTTCAGTCCTTTGTCTTATGTCTTTGAGCGTGGCGGTCTTTACTCCTGCGTATGCGCAACTGAATACCGACCGCATCACTGCGATTGGCAGAAATGCCTTGTATTTTGAGGATTATGTGCTCTCTATCCAGTATTTCAACCAGGTTATCCGTCTCAAGCCCTACCTCGCCGAGCCTTATTTCTACCGATCGATTGCCAAAATACAACTGGAGGACTATCAGGGCGCTTTGCGGGATTGTAATGCCGCCATTGACAGAAATCCTTTCTCGCCGGGCTATTATTATACACGCGGGTATATTTATCGCCAGTTAGGCGAGTTGGAGAAAGCGGAGGCGGACTATTCGGAGGCGTTGCATTTCTCTCCGGACAACCGTACCTATATGCTCCTTCGCGCGGACACTCGGGCGGAAATGAAGCATTATGAAGACGCCCTCAGTGACATCGAGCAGATGTTAAGGCGGGAACCTCATGCCGCGTCCGTATGGACGGAGAAAGGACGGGTTTGTATCCTTAAAAAAGACACTTTATGCGCCGTGGAGGCTTTTGAGCGCGCTACCGAATATGACAAATTCAACCCCGCGGCATGGTCTGCCCTCGGCGTGACGAACCTCATGCTCAAACACGAAGACCAGGCGTACGCACAACTGACCCAAGCTATTAATCTCGGCTCCAAATGGGCGGGAGATTATATCAACCGTGGTATTATTCATTATCACCGTCATAACTACCGCGGCGCATTGAGCGATTACGAGCAGGCGGTAAAAATCTCGCCGCGTGACGCTGACTGTTATTATAACCGGGCGATGATGCGTCAGGAGGTCGGGGATTATAACCGTGCGCTGGAAGATTTCAATACCGCCATCTCTTTGGCACCCGAGAGAACAGAGATGCGATACCAAAGAGGATTAGTATATATGCAGCTCAAACAATGGCGGGAGGTCGTCCGCGACATGGACTCCCTGATAGCAAGGTACCCTTATTTCCTGCCTGCCTATTACATGGCGGCGCAGGCACAGACGAAGTCAGGGAATACCAAAGCCGCTTTCGTTTATCGCCAGAAAGCCTACGATTTAGAGCAGCGCAAGGATGAGATTCAATCCTCCCAGCCCAATACCGACACCCGTATAGCCGAGGCACAACCGCAGAAGAAAGATCATCGCAAGGAGTTCTCTGCTTCTACGGCGCAGAACCAGACAGAGGTGCCGGAGGAGGAACAGAAATACGACTCCAAGACACGCGGTTCGGTACAGAAACGATACCAGGACGTCGTCAACGAACCCAATATCGTGGTCTCGTATTATTCCCAAGACCTCTCATTGCGGCGTACGAACTATTACCATCCCATTATCGAGCGTATCAATCATGCGCAGATTTTCCCGGCGGCACTCAAACTCACCGCTCAGGAACTTGCGCTTACCGCCGAGATGGTGGATTTCCATTTCTCCGAAATTACGCGGCTTTCCAAACTCATAGACGAATCGCCCAACCCTATTCTCTTCATGGCGCGGGCGATGGAATTCGCTATTGTGCAGGACTATACCAGCGCCATTGATGATTGCACGCGTGCATTGACGCTTTCCGATAACAGTTCGCCGATTACACCTCTCGCCACATTCTGCCGGGCGAACTGGAGATACCGGCTCCTTGAATACCAACGGACTACCGGAGAACAGGTCGTCACCACCTCCATGGACTTCGACATCATGTTGCGGGATTACGACCAGCTCATCAAACTACAGCCCGATTTCTCCTTTGCGTTCTATAACAAAGCGAATATACTATGCGCACAGAAGGAATGGAAAGACGCCATTTCGCACTATACCAAGGCCATCTCCGTTGACCCCGATTTTGCAGAGGCGTATTTCAACCGGGGACTGACATATATCTATATCGGCGAGAACGACAAAGGGCTCTCAGACCTCAGTAAAGCCGGAGAACTCGGTATTTATCAAGCGTATAACCTCATCTCCAGATTCAAGTAAATTGAAAGGTGAAAAGTGAAAGGTACATAGTAATTCTGTTATTCGTGGTCATGGCGGTTATACCGGCACGGGCACAGTTGTTGTATGAGATTAGCGGCAAGTCGGCGAAAAGCAAATCCTACCTTCTGGCTACCAACAGGTATGTGGACATGAGCTTTATTGACACCATTCCCAATGTCTTCCGCTGTTATGGCAGGTGCAAGAGGGTCATTACGGAGTTTGCCATGCAGGATTATGAGGCACTCGCGGCGTTGAGACAAGCGGCGCTCCTGCCCGACACCGTCAAACTATCCAATTTCTACACGGACGACGAATACCGGTTTATTGACAACAGTCTCCGCGTCAATGTAGGTATGGGGCTCGACCAACTATGCCGGATGAAGCCCTCCTACCTGACAGAACTTTACCGAACGGAACTCATGAAACAATGGCTGCAATATAACGACCGGCGTTCTATGGAGACTTTCTTCGAACAAGTGGCGGCTGAGAGGGACATACCCGTCGTGGGACTGGATAATACCGGCGAGACGATGTATATGCTCTTTGACCGCGAGCCTTTCCATTGGCAATGCAAAGAACTATTGAAAGTCATGGAGTACCCGGAGGTGGAGGTCAAGCAGGAACGGACTATCCGGGATATGTACCTTAACGGGCGGCTGACAGACATTGCATACCAGGTGGAGGGACCGGATAATACTTCTACCGTCTCCTTCTCCGATTACAAGGTTTTTTGTCTGCGTAACGAGCAGTGGGTGAAACGGCTTGCGCCGTTCCTGGCTCAAGGAGGGGCTTTCATCACACTCAATGCCGTTTATCTCGGCGGAGACAAGGGACTGATTGAACAGCTCCGCAAAGCCGGGTACCGGGTACGCCCCGTCAACCGGAAAATCAAAACTGTAAACTAACAAACCAACAAATAAACATATAAACAAATGAAAAAGGTATTTTCTGTACTGTCAGCTCTTCTGGTAGCTGCGTCAATCACTCTGAATGCCGCTGAGCGCGGTAAGTTTATTCACGTCGATGCTTCTGTCAACAAAAACCTGAAGCCGCAACTGGCATTTTGTCAGGAGCATAAGGACGGCAAAGATGTCACTACTCTGCTTCTCAAGACCGTGAACACCAATGAGTACAATGAGTTCACGGACGAATCGCGTATCCTCGTGCGTTTTGCGGACGGCAAGGCCGTACGTCTCAACCGTGTGCCGGGCGTAGAGGTGAAGAAAGACAAACGCACCGAGAAAGCGGCGCGCGCTACCATCACCAAGTATTGGACGGAAACCACCTATGAAGTCACCCCGGAGATTATCTCCGAACTGGAGGCAGGCGTTGCTATCATCAAACTCCGTATCGTTTACAAAGCCAATGACGCCAAGGATTACGAGATTGCCGAGGGTTACCAGCCTAAGATGGCGGAAGACCTCCTCAAGTCCTACAAAGAGGCTGCACTGAACAACAAAAAGAGCAACACGGACCTGAGTGATGAGGATTTCTAAAAAAATAGTACTCCTCCTTTCGATTCTCATTCTCCATTCACCATTCTCCATTCTCCATTCCCAGATTGGCATGCGTGAACTGGGGGACTCGTTGATGCAATGGACCGGTTTCTCCCCGGTCTGGTCCCCCGTGGTGCGCGTGAAGAACCTGCGCGTCAACGGCAACAACGTCACCCTCTACACCAATATCACGCTACGCGACGTACGATGGACTCCTCAGAATTTATCGGAACTCAAAAGAAAAGTCAGCCGGTGGGTTTTGGGTCATGAGGACGGGAAAGTCACTATCTACAGCGCCCAGACGGATATCGAGACTCTTATCACCGAATGCGGCAGAGAGGGTTACAAAGCCCCCGGCAAATGCGGCAAGGACAAATGTTCCGACCTCACGGAGAGGAACATTGTCCTCTACCCCAGTCACGGTCTCTATTACAACCGCGAGAAGGACGAATGGGTATGGCAACGCGCAACCCTATGGACGACAGTGGAGGACCTCTATAGTCGCGAATATGTGCGTCTCATCCAACAGATGCTGGAGAACGCCGGTGCTACGGTGCTCATGCCCCGAGCCGGACTGGACCATCATGAGCCCGGACCGTCCGGCATGCCGCGATGGACGGAGGCGGCGCGCTATTGGCTCATTGAGCAGGGAGCCGACTCCGCCATCTGGAACCTCTATGACGGCAATGAGTACAAGGATGATATGAAATGCCGCGCCATGTGGGTCAACTCGCTGGACACCCCCGTGGACATGTGTCTTGCCCTCCATACCGACGGGTTAGACAGCGGCAATGACTCCACCATCATCGGCACCCTCGTCATCTATACCGCCAAGGATGATGACGGGCATACCGTTCTCCGGGACGGCAGGGACAGGGAGAAGACGAACCGTAATCTCGCGGACTGGGTTCAGACCCAGGTCGTTTCCGACCTCCGTACTATAGCCCCCGAATGGACACGGCGGCAACTCAAAGAGGCTAACTATTGCGAGAGCCGCGTGCCGGTAGTGCCGTCACTCATCCTTGAACTCCTCAGCCATAAGAACATGGCGGACATGAAATACGGACTGGACCCGAAGTTCCGTTTTACGGCTTCCCGGGCGGTGTATAAAGGTATCTTACGTTACCTCAACGGCGCCAACGCCGTGGTACAGCCATTGCCCGTGAAGGACTTGGGCATTGATGCCGAGGGACTATTACGATGGGTACCCACCTTGGACTCATTAGAACAAAGCGCCGCTCCATCCTATTACATGGTCTATATTCGTGAGAACGAAGGAGAATGGGAGGTACAGCAAGTCGAGAAAGCCACCCGTCTGCAACTGTCGCTCAACAGGGGCACCAAGTATGATTTCTACGTTGTGGCGGGCAATGACGGGGGTCTCAGTCTCCCCTCTCCTACCATCAGCGCCTACCTCAATGACAAAATGGTAAATGGTCAAATGGTAAATGCCCAAATGGTAAATATCATTGATGCTTTCGATGATGCCTATGGTGTGGAATGGTTTGCGGACAGTACGTATGCGGGTATTGTGCCGGGCTCCTATGCATGCGAGGATTATTTCTCCTGTGCCTATATCGGTGAGCAGTGGGATTTCACGCGTGCCAACCCATGGGTCAATGATGATAACTGCGGTTGGGGTTCCTGTTATCGTGACCATGCCGGCCAGTTTACGGTAGGCAACACCCATGACTGGGCGGTTCAGCACGGACGAGTGCTCTATAAGATGAATATCTCCTATGTCTCATCCACCGCCGGCATGCTCAATGAGGAAATGAGAAAATGTGAAAATGACAAAATGGTACATGTCCTTGATGTCATCTCGGGTCGTAACCGGCAACCGCTCAGCGGAGCCCTCTGCGCCTATATCTCGCGACATCTGGATGCCGGAGGACTCCTTCTCTTCAGCACCGACCATTTCAAGGAGATTGACCCGCTATGGGCAAAGCGGTACCTGCATGCCTCTTTCTATGCCGACCATGCTACCCGCAGCGGAAGGATTATTTCCTCTTTGCCCGCTCGGCAATCCGGACAAGGGGAAAGCCCTTCTACGCTCACCCTTCGGCTCGTCATGAGACCCAATAGCGAACAAATCTTCTCACCTGCCCCGCAGGCTCTCAAGCCCGAGCAAGACGCCTTCAAAACCGCCACTTATGAGGATATGCGTTGCCCCGCGGCTGTCGGAACATCGTCCACCCTCGTCTATGCCTTTCCCTTGGAGGCTGTGAGGGACTTCGAGAGTATCTACCGCCGTTCTATCCAATGGCTCCTACAGCCGCGACAAGAAAAATAAGGCAAAAAATGATGTACGCCCTTGCGTATGTCATTTTTTGTTGTACCATTGCAACCGGAAAGGTCAACAGGAGGACATAAAAGGCGTTTATTGACGAAAATGAAAGACGAAATAGTATTATATCAGCCTGATGCCACTATCCAATTGGAGGTGCGGCTGCAAGATGAGACCGTTTGGTTGAGCCAGCAACAGATGGCAGAATTGTTTGGCACAGACAGAACGTCTGTCTTAAGGCACATCCATAATATATACAAGACACACGAATTGGAGGAGGCAGCAACATGTGCAAAAATTGCACAGGTTCGTATAGAAGGAAACAGGCAAGTGAGGCGTGAAGTTCCCTTTTATAACTTAGACATGATTATATCCGTTGGTTATCGCGTCAATTCTATCCGAGGCACACAATTCCGTCAATGGGCAAATAAAGTGCTTAAAGATTACATGCTCAAAGGCTATGCAGTTAATCAACGTTTATTAAATATAGAGAATCAATTAGCCTTACAACAGAAACAATTGGCAGACCACGAAGAGAAGATAGATTTCTTTGTTCGAACATCATTACCGCCGATAGAACAGGTTTTCTTTGAGGGGGAGTTCTTTGCTGCACGAATACTATTGGAGAGTTTGATTAAGACAGCGCAAAAACGTGTTATTATCATTGATGCCTATGTAGATGCTGCTACGTTTGAGATGTTGGATGTGCGTGGAAAAGGAGTGACGGCAGACATCTATTCGGACAGCGAGTATAAGTCTTTGCGCGACATGCATAATACCACCAAAGGTGTGCAACCCGTGAATACGCATAAATGGTCAACGCCCTCGCATGACAGATGGCTGATAATAGACGATAGTTTGTACCATTGCGGTCACTCGCTTAAAGACATGGGCAAAAAACTATCGGCTATCACATTGATGGGTACGAACCCGGAGACGATACTGAAAGAGGTAAAATAATGATACCGCTGCCACCCACAGCGTAAAAAACGGTGCGTCACTCACTGACGTTAAACAGAAGGACATAATAAAAGGCGTTTATTGACGCTTGTTTTGGCAAATAGGAATCCTGCAAAATTTCAACCCCAGAACAAGATAGTGCAATAGGCGTCCCGTGGGTATGTATTATATTACCTCGTCTACGCCCTTTAAAGGGCGGGAGGGTTATATATATTCGGGCGTGGACGTTATTGTTTATTCTTGGTTGAAGGGTCTTGCAAGAACCTCTATTTAGAGAATAAGCGTGAATAATGTTCGCGCTTTTCTTATGTCTGTATATGTTTGTTGATAGACTGGATGAAAAGTCCTTGGTACTTGGTCCCTTGGTACTTAAAAATATACTCTCATTAAGATAGCAGGCAAGTGCGTCTATAAAAAATGCGGGCGCGACGGCCCGCAACGATCTTTGACATATTGGATTACCGAAACAGAAGACGCAAGTCCGTTTGCAGGAAATCTGCCAGAGGCATTCCCTCGTTTCCTACGACAAAGGCTTGCAGCGGCTTGTATTTGCTGCTGAAGAGATGCAGTCCTGCGTTGGTGCGGGCGTTGTTGCTTTTCACCTCTATCGCCACCACGGACAGACCGCGCTGGAGGATAAAATCCACCTCGGCGTTATTCTCCCGCCAGTAGTAAACCTGCATGCGGTGTTTCTCCGCTTGGGATAGCAGATAACTGCCTACCACCGATTCCACTTGCCGTCCCCACAGGGCGGCATCGGTCCGGGCGGAACCAAAAGTGGTCTGGTTATAGACATTCATCAGCGCGTTGTCAAACACCTGCAGTTTCGGTGTGCTGCTGTACTTGCGTGCTTTGTCGCGTGCGTATTTCTGCAATCCCGATACCAGATTGGCTTCCGCGAGCAGTTGCAGATAGTTGGCGAGCGTGGTGGCATTGCCTGCTTCCTGCAGGTTGCCTAACATCTTCCTGAATGACAACTCTTCACCGGAGTAGGCGCAGCACATCGTGAACAACTGGCGCAGCAAAGCGGGTTTGTAGATATTGCTGGTTTGCAGAACGTCTTTGTTGATAGAGGCCTCTAAAATGGCATTCTCGACATACGCCCGCCATCGGTCTTCGTCTGCAATCATCTCTGCCGCACCGGGGTAGCCGCCATAATAGATATAGGTGTCGAGATCCCAACCGAACGCCTCGTGCATCTCGGAGTAGGTCCAGTGCGTCATGCGGATGAGTTCAAACCGTCCGGCTAAGGACTCTGTCAGTCCGTTCATGATCATCAGACGGGACGAACCCAGAAGCACCAGTTTGATGGGCATACGGTTGAATGTATCCAGATCCCATTCCTTCTTGACGCGTTCGGACCAGTTGGGGATTTTCTGTACTTCGTCAATGACCAGAATCAGTTGCTCCGGTTGGCGGGATTGTACCATCAACCGCGCAGACTGCCACTTCTCCGCCAGCCATTCGTCAGAGGCGTAGATATTATCCGCCGAAAAGAACAGATGAGGAATGTCCAGCTGCTCCATAGCTTGGGTCACCATCGTTGTTTTGCCTACCTGACGGGGACCAACGATCACTTGAATGAACTTTCTCGGCT
>DEIW01000009.1 GCA_002352705.1 Bacteroidales bacterium UBA2764
TCGCGGTAAACATCTATCTCGTATCCGGTCAGCATGGACGCCAGTTTGATATTATAGCCGCCCTTACCGATTGCGAGAGAGACCTCATCCGGCTGCAGATAAACTTTTGCGCTCTTGTTCTCCTCGTCAATCTCCATGGATGAAATCTTTGCCGGAGCCAGAGCACGCTGGATATAGAGGTTGATGTTCGGGGTATAGTTGATGACATCAATATTCTCGTTGCGCAACTCACGAACGATACCGTGGATACGGGCACCCTTTACACCTACACAAGCACCTACAGGATCGATACGGTCATCGAAAGTCTCTACTGCCACCTTTGCGCGTTCACCCGGTATACGGGCGATTTTCTTGATGGCTATCAGTCCTTCTTTCACTTCAGGAACCTCTTGTTCAAACAGGCGTTGCAGGAACAGCGGGCTGGTACGGCTGAGGATGATTTTCGGGTTCTGGTTTTTGTTCTCCACTTGGATAACTACGGCGCGAACCATCTCGCCTTTGCGGTAATAATCGGTAGGAATCTGGTTCTGCTTGGGAAGGTACATCTCGTTACCCTCTTCATCAAGAAGAAGCATTTCTTTCTTCCATACCTGGTATAACTCGCCGGTTACTACCTGACCCATCATCTCGGAATATTTGAGGTACAGGTTCTCTTTCTGCAGCTCTAAAATCTTCGATGCCAGCGTCTGACGCAGGTTCAGAATCATTCGGCGTCCGAAAGACGACATATCTACTTTATCCGTAAAATCCTCGCCTACTTCAATCTCCGGGTCCGTCTCACGAGCCTCGCTCAGAGATATCTGGGTCTCCGGATTTGCTACGTCATCATCTTCCATCACCAGACGGTTACGGTAAATCTCCAAATCGCCCTTGTCGGGATTGATAATCACGTCGTAGTTGGCATCGGTGCCGTACATTTTTGCAATTACATTACGGAATGAATCCTCCAGAACATTGATAAATGTCTGTTTGTCAATCCGTTTGAAGTCTTTGAACTCCGAGAAAATGTCAATCAGATTGATTGTCTCTTGGTTTTTTGTTGCCATTTTATATATAATTTAGTTTTTTGACTAAGGATGAAGGACCGCTTCGCTAAAAGAGTAAAGATTTGTTACTATCGGTCGAGTCATTTTTGTCTTTATTCCTTATTCCTTTAGTGAACGCAGTGAACGGTCCTTGTTCTAAAACTTAAGGTCATATTTAACATATTTGGGTTCGTCGTACCGCCATGTATGCGTCACGATCTGTTTCTTGGGTCGCTTGGTTTTTCCTCCCCCCTCCATGGGGGGATCGAGGGGGGCCTTTACTTTCTCCTCGCAATCCACGCTGAACGTCTCTTCATCCACACTCACCAACTGTCCTTTGTACTTGGTACTTTGTCCATTGGTACTTACCATCACTTCCACATCGTGACCGAGGTTCTTCTCGTACTGCATCTTCGTCTTGAACGGATCCGTCAGACTCACACTTCCCACTTCGAGCGAATAATCTACACTCTCCCTTGAGGGGAGAGCCGGAGAGGGGTTATCCAATTTCTCCACCAGATAGCGGTTCAGCTCCGCGCAGAAATCGACGTCCACGCCTGCCAAACGGTCCACCTCTACCAAGATGTCATTCCCCGCCGATACACTCAGCGTAACCAACTCATAATCGGTATCCTTCAGATACTCCTCAATCCATTGTTTCAGTTGCTCTTTATCCATAGTTTTAACGCGCGAGGGAACTCCTTTCGGGGTCCCCTCATTCATTTCACGCTGCAAAGGTAATACTTTTTTTTGACATACGCAAATTATTTGCTGTTTTTTTTCTGTAAAAGTCTATTTTGTAGTCCTTTTAGGCCTTATCGTATTGTATGATACTGCTCGTCGCTCACAGGCTCCAGCCACTCGTTGGTAGCACCGGGTTGCTCCTGGGTATGGATAGCGAGGTGTTGCATCCAGCTGTCCGCAGCGGCTCCATGCCAGTGTTTGACGCCTTCGGGGATGGCGATTACCGTGCCGGGGGTCAGAGGAACGGCTTGTTTGCCCCATTCCTGATACCAGCCCTTACCGCTCACACAGATGAGCACCTGCACTGCGCCATGATGAATATGCCAGTTGTTACGGCAACGCGGTTCGAAGGTCACGTTAGCCACTCCGCCGTAATAGGGTTGCAGGTAACTCTGCCCCACAAAATACTGCGCGTAGGCATCATTCGGCTTACCTTGCTGCCACTCCGTCTCCAGAAGCCCTGCAAGTCGTCCGGCTTCGTCCAAGAGGCCGTTGGCAGCGAGGGCTACCACAATGCCTTGCAGTTGCTCCTCCGTCACGCCCATGTTACGTGCTCCGGCGATGTGGGCTTTGAGTTGCGGCTCCACGCCTTGCAGACCGCTCAGGGCACTGACGGTCACCAGTTCGCGGTCAGCGTAGGTCAGGTTGTCGCGGGCGAAGATGTCGCCGAAGAGGTGCGCCTTGAGGTAGTAATCCGTAGCGGGCGCAAACTCGTAGTCGAACGGCTTGCCCGTCAGTTGGGTCTGCACGCGCGTACCTTCTTTTAAGGCATCATAATCATCGCTCAGCGGGCTGGCGTCCTCGCCCATAATAACTCTTTTGTCTTTCGACTTTCGACTTTCGACTACATTCTGCAACACGCCCAACGCATTCAGACTGCGCGGAAAACCCGTATAGGCATAGAGTTGAGAGAGGGCTTCTTTAATCTGGCTGACCGTCAGCTCTGCTTCTAATCCGCCATGAATGGCTGATTCAAGCGCCTTGAGGTCGCCTTTGGCTTCGTTACAAGCGATAGCAGACATATATGCTGCCTGCTCGGTTGTAAACGAAAGCTCATTTACCTTTTTGTCATTTACCATTTGGTCATTTGTTTTTGCGCAGCCGATGAGCATACATGCGGCTGTCAAGAAGAATAGTATTTTTCTCATAGATTCGTATTGAAGAATTCAGCCAGCTTGTCCCAAGGGATAAGGTTCTTGGGTTCGCCGTGTCCGGCAGGGCCTGTAAATCCGCCGTCATAGAGGTCACAATGGGTTGCACCGGGGATGATAAGCAACTCTTTATTCTCGGGAACGGGATTCGGAGCTACGACAGCTTTGTAACCTTCCGCCTTACCATCCACCATGTAATGGTACGCAGCCTCGCCGAAATAACGGCTGTGGGCAGCCTCGCCGTGCATGATCAGAACAGCGGAACGGATCTCATTAATGTAATACAGGAACCGGCTGTTGGCGTATGCCTGCGTACCGATGACGCGCCAGCCGTCGTTGGAGTTACCGCTGCGTGGGTGATAGCCGCGCTCGGTCTTGTAGTAATCGTGGTAGTCCTTGACGAACTGCGGTGCATCGTCCGGCACCGGGTCTATCACGCCTCCTGCCATAGCAGCAGGGTCTGCCAAACGCTGGGATGCGAGTGCCACACGCGCTTCGTGACGCGCCTCTTCGGAGTCGGCAGAATCGAAATAACCATTACCGCTGACGCGGGTCATGTCGTACATCGTGGAAGCCACCGTCGCCTTGATACGTGTGTCAGCCGCAGCGGCGTTGAGCGCAATACCACCCCATCCGCATATACCGATGATACCTATACGGTTGGCGTCCACTTCCGGCTGTTTGGACAGAAAGTCCACTGCCGCCATGAAATCCTCGGTATTGATGTCGGGCGA
>DEIW01000040.1:0-5148 GCA_002352705.1 Bacteroidales bacterium UBA2764
ATATACTTCATTTATTCCTTCTTGTTTGAATCCAAGTGAGAGCAATACCTCTTTGAAATTGTTGATAGTTATCATATTGTTGCTGTAATTAAATTCATTTATATACACAAAAAGCGCAGGACCTGTATCGTTACTTGTCCTGCGGTTCTGGGCTCTGCAAAGCCAATCGTAATAAGACAAGCAACACAGAGCCTACGCTGAAAAAGTATATAGTACACTAAAAGAGTGTGTATTTATATACCCAACATAAGCATCTACTGTTGCATTGCTTTGACTACGATTTTTAGAACTTGCAGATTCAGAACCGTCAAAACAAGCGTAAATAAACGCCTTTTATATAATATGTACTCACTTTTTTACGCTGCTGAGCTCAGCGGTATCTTTGAACTATCGCAGATTATGCGCCAGTTGGTTTTCTTACATCTTACTCAGCAACTCATCCGTTGGTTGCTCCAGTTTGACGAAGCCGAACCACTTCTTGCCGAGGTCTTTGAGGCTTGCGCCGATAAGATAGACGGTGTCATCTATACACAAGAAGCGATCATGAGCACGGTCGAACGGCTCTACCTCTATCGGCGCATACTGCGCGTTGTGTTTCTCAAAATCCAAACTCAGCTGATGGGATATGTTTCTGGTATAAATCTTTGCAGACACGCCTTTGTTCCGCTTGTCCAGCATAGCCAGAACACTATCGTCCACATAGTTGTCAATCAGCACAATGCGTTTCTTCGCCTCGCGTATGCGATCGTTGATAAAGGTATAGGCATCAAATATCTGCCCGTCAAAGAAAATACCCTGTTGCGGTTTCACACTGCCATCATCCAAACGATTCAAAAGTGTCTCAAAATTATGTCCGATAGCAGCTATCTCTTGCTTGGTTTCTATGCGGAATTGTTCTAGCGCATCAAGTCTTTGTAAAATACCGGCATTGGCTACGATGAAACGCCTCATGGCAACAAATGCCTCTATAATCTGCACACTGAGATGAACCGCGACATCACTGCGCAGCACTGCTGAAAGCATGGCTACTCCCTGCTCCGTAAAAGCATAAGGAGTTGTGGGGGAATGTTTGAGGGGTTGAAACCTATCACACTTTGTGATAAGTTCATCTGTTTCGGATGGTGTCAGTTGGAAACGGAAACTCTCAGGAAAGCGTGCCGCATTACGTTTTACCGCTTGATTAAGAGCAATCGTCTTGATTTGGTACAATTCGGCAAGGTCGCGGTCTAACATCACCTGAGTTCCCCGTATTGTGAAAATACGGTGTTCTATCTCTTGTTGACTGTATGATAGTTCTAAAGAGCCGGTAGTATGATGTTTTGTCAAAGTGCTATCTGCCATTTTGCATCAAGTTACTGACCACTTGCACTAATCCGTCTGCAAAGATACATTTTTTTTCGGAATTACGCAAGGTTTTGGGAAGAAAAATAAATTCTGCATGTTATTTTGTCGGTATAGCCTCCTGTTCCCGCCAACTTTATTTATGTAAAAGTCGGAAACGGGATGTCTTTATCCGTTGCGATAGGCTTTCGGGGTGACTCCAACGCGTGCTTTGAAGAAACGGTTGAAGAAAGCCACATTGTCGAAACCGAGGCTGAGGGCAATTTCTTTGACCTGCAGGTTGGTGATTTTGAGTTGGCTCTTGGCATCGGTGATGATAGCCTCGATGATGATATCTCCTGCGGTTCGGTTGCCTACGGCTTTGATAGTGGAACAGAGGTGCGGAAGAGTGAGCCGCATAGCCTCGGCATAGCTGCTGACATGATGCCATTCCTGGTAATGTTCGAGAACGAGGCGGCAGTAGTCCTGATATATCTCGGTCTTTCTGTCCAGGGGCTTGATAAGGTATTCGTCCTGCTCGCGTGCGTACTTGGCATAACTGGTTTGGAGGAGATTGAAGATATGTACCATCTTCTCGGAATCCAGCATAGAGGGCGTAGCGTTGAGCGCCGCCACGACAGCTTCGTACATCTTACATAGCACCTGGGCATGGTTTTCCGAGATGCTGATGATAGGAGAATGGAGCTGCAGCGCAGAGAGGGACATCCGGTTGTTGACGGTGTTTTTCTCGAGAAACTTACTGCCGAAAACTATCCAGTACACCAGCGCGTCATCGGAGAACTCACGGATAAGCAGAAAACTGCCGGGCTCGAGGAGCAGCACGTCGTTCGCCTTGAAATCATACTCGGTGACGTTAATCGTAGCATGGGCGGTGCCTCGTACGACCAACGCATATACGCCACATTTGATTTTACAGGGATAACGGCCGTACTCATTCATCAGTTTGCCGCTGGCGTCACCAATCATGTAATCGCCGTAAGGGCAGTCCACAATAGGGATATTATTCTCTTTCATCTTAATAAAAGTATCAAAATTCGCTGCAAAGGTAGTTCTTTTTTTTGAAATATGCAAATTTAAGTATGTTTTTTTTAGCCGAACGACCGTGGGGGGAATTGAGAATTGAGAATTGAGAATTGAAAGACCGCTTCGCTCAAAGACAAAAAAAAAGAACCATCGATAGTGATGGTTCCGTTTGACCTTTACGTATTCGTTTACGCCAATTTATTCACAAAGCGCGCGAGCTTCGATTTGAGGTTAGCTGCTTTGTTGTTGTGAATGATATGACGCTTAGCCAATTTGTCGAGCATAGAGCTAACCTTCGGGAGCGCAGCTGTAGCTGCAGCTTTGTCGGTAGTCTTGCGCAGGTCACGCACAGCGTTACGTGCGGTTTTAGCGTAGTAATGATTGTGTGCTTTGCGCGCTGCCGTTTGGCGGATACGCTTCAAAGAGCTTTTGTGATTTGCCATCTTTGTTTGTTTTTTATCGCCCATGTATGGTCGATACCATATATTCGGGCGGGATTAGTTATTATCCCTTGGCGATGAGAGGAAAAGCCTCGGGATTTGACTTTAGGGAAGGTCTGTAGTGCCAAGGGGAATCGAACCCCTATTGCAAGAATGAAAATCTTGAGTACTAACCGTTATACGATGGCACCGCGCTTGCATTAACACTCGCGTGACTGCGGGCTCTGCCCTTGTATAACGCTACGTGTTATGCTACGCTTTTCGGTCCGCAAACGCTTCGCTGGTTTACGTCCCGAGGGTACCATGCGGAGTGTTAGTCTGACGAAAAAGCGTGCAAAGGTACTACATTTTTTTGAAATGACCAAATATTTTGGCATTTTTTTTACTTTGAGGTGCATTTTTGTGTCCAAAACGCCAAATATTCCTGTTCCGGCTGCCCTGGAGTGGGGATTAATTCTATGATGGGGATTTGAGATTTGAGGACTGATGATTGCAGGAGTCCCAGAGCCTCCAAATCCATGATGGTAGAGTAGCCGGAGCGTGCGATGATATGTTTGGCTCCAAGCAATGCTTTTGCCAGTTCGGCATCGCTCATCGTTGGTACGAGTGTTATGTTACCCCGTTTGATACGGGTGTTAGGGCGGTGCATCAGTCCCTGAACGATCAGCACGGACTCATCCTTGCCGGCATACCGGTCTATGATTTCCCGCTCCAGAAGAGTTCGTTGAGGCTCTAACCCGCTCAAAACGACTGCCGTTTCCGTGACCATTTCGTGACCACTACGGACGTCATTGTAGCCTTTGAACCGGCTGAGAGGGCCGATGTATTTGAGAATTGAGAATTGAGAATTGAGAATTGAGAATTGAGAATTGAGGATTGAGGATTGAGGATGGCTTAGTTCGCCGGCGAGACTGCGTGCGGGGTCCTCGTAATCCGGCACCCATACCTTATTAAAACGCGTGTATATGCGTGCATGCAGGCGCGAAGCGATACCTTCCGCCCATCGCCAGCCTTTCGGTAGCATGATATGCAACTGATGGGTGACGTAGATGCACTCTGTACTTTTGCTATACAGCCCGAAGCGGTTGTCGGAGATCACGCGGTCGATGGATTCTTCTTTGAGCAACGCGCGCAGCATCACATGGTCTTTATACGCCCAAAGGATGATTTTCGGCAGCGCGCACAGGATTGCCCATACCTGCCTTTTGCCGGCACTATAGCGGAGGTGCAACGGTGCGAGGTAGGTGTATCGCAGTTTCGGGAAGTGTTTGCGCAGCAATGTCAGGCTCTCGCCGTCACCGCCTAAAACCACTTCATGCCCCTCGTTCAGAAAACGCTGAATGAGCGGTACACAGCGGCTGGCATGGCCTAACCCCCAGTTTAATGGTGCGACGAGAATCTTCACGGGAATGATGGATTGATGGAATGATGGATTGATGAATGATGGATGATGGATTGATGGAATGATGAATGATGGAATGATGAATGATGGATTGATGGAATGATGGATTGATGGAATGATGTTTTAGGCGCTGATGGAAACGTTGTAGCCTTTGGCGACGAGCGGAGCGGCAATGCGTTCCATCTCTTCGCGCGGGATTTTCTCAAGGTGTTCCTCGGGCGTCTTGCGGTCAATGACGTAAATCATGATTTGTTTGGGATGCAGAAGGTCCACTGCCTGGTACCACGCCTTCAGTTCTTCGGGGGTGGTGTTGTCAATAGTCTTGCCGTTATGCTCTCCGCGGAGGAAACAGGTCTGCAGCGTAAAATCGCCGTTGAACGGTTCTAACCATCGGATGAGCTGCTCCACCGTCAGTGCGTCATTGACCGGCATATCAATCCGCCGCATCATCTCATCGGTAGCGGCATCGAGTTTGAGGATGCGGTTGTCGCACATCATCAGTGCGCGGACTACTTCGGGACGTCCCAGCTGGGTGGAGTTGGACAGCACGGACACTTTGGCGGAGGGACAATACCGGTCGCGCAAGGCGCATGTATCTTCGATAATGCCCATGAAATCCGGATGGAGGGTCGGCTCTCCGTTTCCGGAGAAAGTGATGACATCAAGGGAAGTACCATTTGGACATTTAGCATTGACTATCTCCTGCAACTTCGTCTCCAGTGCCAGCCGTATTTCTTCGCGGGTGGGTAAGACAGGGTGATTTACTTTCTCGTTCCATCCGCACTCGCAATAGACGCAGTTGAAGGTACATAGTTTATGCTCTATCGGCATAATCTCCATACCGAGACTGACGCCTAACCGGCGGCTATGTATAGGTCCATATACGATACTGGGGAAAAGCATATTGATGAATGATGGATTGATGAATGATGGAATGATGGA
>DEIW01000040.1:5213-13058 GCA_002352705.1 Bacteroidales bacterium UBA2764
ATTGATGAATGATGGATTGATGATTTAGATATTGATCACCCGGTTGCCGAGGAGTTTGCAAATCTCGTTTCGTTGGGCGAGCAAGATAGGGTGGTGTGCCAGCAGAACCATCTGGCGGTCCGTATCATTCTCGGCTTGCGCCTGTTTGAGATTAGCCTCGAGTTCCTCTATCTGCATATTGATGACGGTCAGTTTGATTTCATAGAGCAGCTGTGCTACAAGTTGACCGAGTTGGATATTATGCTCTACTCCCGAGCCTTGGTATTTGTCGGCAATCATGTCAATAGCGATGGAGCTGACTTGTCTGTCGGGATGGAACTTATAGAAGTTCTCGGCTTTGAATCCCGGGTCTTTCTGATGCCGTTTGAATTCGTCCATGATAGTTTGGAACACCGGTATCGGGGCTGCAATCTCGTCTCCCTCCAGCGTCTCAATAATCACGTCTCCAATCGTGCATATAGTGCCGTCCAGATCAACAGGTTGCTCTCCGTACCGTACGATGAGTTGCATGAGGTTGTAGTAGTTCTGCTCCAGCGGGGTCTTAGGCGCCACGGTTTGGATATTCTCTTCCGTTTTCCCGCGTTCCTCTTCTTTGGCAGCCTCTTCGGATTTGTTACGCCTGAGTTTGATAACCTCCGTAGTCAGCACTTTCTCCGACATATGCAGTCTCTCTGCGCTGTCCTTGATATATACCTGCCGGGTAATCATATCGGGGATGATAGCGATAGTGGCGGTGATGTCCTTGATGAGTTCGGCGCGTTTGAAAGGGTCGTCGCCAGCGTCTTTGGAGAGCAACGCCGCCTTGAAACGGATGAAGTCCGTCTGATGTTCCTCTATATAACGTATAAACTCCGTGGAGTCGTGGTGCTGTGCATAGCTGTCGGGGTCTTCTCCTTCCGGCAGTAGTACCACCTTGACGTTAAACCCGGCTTCGAGGAACATGTCAATACCCCGCAGTGCAGCGTGAATACCGGCAGCATCTCCGTCGTAGAGGACGGTGATATTGGAGGTAAAGCGTTTGATAAGCCAAATCTGCGGTTTGGTGAGCGCAGTACCGCCGCTCGCCACCACGTTCTCTATGCCTGACTGGTGCATAGAGATGACATCCATCTGGCCTTCTACCAGGTAACATTTGTCGGCTCGGGCGATAGCTTGTTTGGCTTGGAAAAGACCGTAAAGCTCGTTTGTCTTCGAATAGATGATGGAGTCGGGCGAGTTGACATATTTGCCTACGTTGTCTTTTTTCTTGAGTATACGTCCGGCAAAAGCGACGGGTTTTCCGCTGACGGTGAAGATAGGGAACATCACGCGGTCGCGGAAACGGTCATATAGTCTCCCGTCCTCGCTTTTGCCCACTACGCCTACGCCTATCTTGGTATCGACGTTATTGGTGATGAACTGCTCTTGGAACCCTTTCTTGAGCAGGGCTTGGGAGAGGGGATTGCCTTTCTCGGGCGAGTATCCGAGTTGGTATTTGCGGATGATGTCGTCCCGTAATCCTCTCTCACGGAAGTAGGAAAGTCCGATAGCTTGTCCTTCTTTCGTCTCCCACAGTTGCTCTTGGAACCATTTATTGGCAAAATCATTGACTACGAACATCGACTCGCGGTCGTCCTGTCGTTGCTGCTCTTCCGCGGTCATCTCGCGTTCAGGGACCTCAATGTGGTATTTCTTGCCGAGCTGCTTGATAGCCTCAATGTAACTGCATTGCTCAATCTCCATGATAAAGCCTACGGCGTTACCGCTGACGCCGCACCCGAAACACTTGTATATACCTTTGGAGGGGCTGACGGTGAAAGAGCCGGTTTTCTCGTTGTGGAAAGGACAGAGCCCGATGAGGTTTGCTCCGCGTTTACGGAGCGTGACATAATCGGCTACCACCTCTTCAATCTTAGCGGCGGCATGGATACGTTCTATGACTTCGCGGGGAATCATTCGTGATACCAGAGGTAGATACCGAGTTTGATATTCCATTGGTCGATACGTCCGCGTGTACGGCGGTCCACCATGGTGAAGGACGCGTTGTCGTATGGGTTGATAAGACCGAAGTCATATCCTCCGCGCAGGAAATAACGCTTGTATTGGAATCCGGCTCCGACCCCCCAAGTGATATTCAGCCGTCGTAGCGCATTATCGGCAGTGATAAACGCTCCTTTCTGTGTCTCCTGCTTGGCGTCCGCCTTGTAGGCATTCATCCATTCGCCGGTATTAGTGGTTACTTCACCGGTGATGAAGTCTTCTGTCTGCGTGTCATTCCGCATGCTCAGTTCCAATCCGCATTGGAGCGAAGGCCCCGTGTAGAGCATGAGGTAGGTCTCTTTGGCAATCTCGAATTTATACTGCCAATCGATAAAGAGCTCCAGTTGGTGGTAGGTAATAAGCATGCGGTCCCGCGGATATTGGTTGATAGTCGGGAAGCGGGGCTCCCATTTTCCTTGTGAGTACCCGAAAGTGTAGTTCACTCCGATGGAACTGCCGAAGCCTGCTACATAGCTGGCGTCATACGTCAGACCGACTTTGAAACCGTTCAGGTGAACCGTGTTCGCCAGAGAGTCTTTGGGAATAGTAGGGTCCGGACTATTCAACCGGATGATAGGTTGTGCCCAACCTAACTGTACACCAAAACCTTGTTTGGGCAGTTCTACCGCCATCGCTCCCATTGCGAGGGAGACTGCCATCAGTGTTAGAAATACTTTCTTCATATTCTATTGTCTATTGTCTTTTGTCTTTTTTCTTTTGTCCGCTTTTTACTTGCTCCTCCATTGAACGGAGGTCGGCTTGGGTTCTCTTCTCTACCTTGACCTTACGGAAGACGTCATCTTTGTTGACAGGCCGGCTTTCTTCTTCCCAGAAGAACAGAGCGAGTCTCTCGCCGTCTTTCGGTATCTGGTCAATCGGGTAGAGCACTCCCGTCGTAGCCTGGGTGAACCGGATACGCTGTATCTCCCGGTTCTCCACATAGACGCGGATATAACTGCTCTCGGTGGTGTTCATGCCGATATATCCGTCTTTGTTCTCCTCTTTGGGGTAATAGATGGTTAGTGCGTTACCGCTCATATCCACAATCTTTACCTCTCCGTCAATAAGGGTTGCGATGAGTTCCTTCCCGCTCATCTGGTTGTATATATCCAAGGTGTCGTGCATGACGCACAGTGCGTTTTTGATGCCGACGGCATGGTCCACAGCGGCGTTGATGATATATACGCGCATGGTGTCGGCGGATATCTGCTGGTTGTCGCTCCAGCAGACAGGGTCGGTATAGAGATAGATGGTGGAGTCAGATCCCAGATAGACCATCGAGTCGCATACCATCTGCATGTCATCGCGATAGACGCGTACGCCGTAATACGCCCTCACGCGCCGGTAGGTGGAGTCAGTGATGGTGCTGTCCGCCTGAAGCAGGCTGTCCGGATAGCGTATCTCTTCGGTGAAGAGGGTATCGGCATGGATATAGGCATAATGGAGACTGTCCGACCAATCTACCATGAGTGCGCTGTCCGTAGCGAAGCCGCGGCTGCCTTCCTCCCACATCTCTCCGTACTGACCATACAGCGTAGCGTGCTGCGCGCTGTCGCGCATCTCCATGTTTCCTACCACCTGACCGAAACCGATAGCTTTGTCGTAGAATATTGTGTCGCCGGTCATCATCTTGCCGTCCGAATGGTCCACAATAGAGCGGTCGAGGAGCATAGACCGCTCCGTCTGGGTGTTATACCACCCTCGCGAGGTAAGGATATCCGTCTCTTTCTCATAGACGATGGTGGTAGGGCTGATGATATCCGCTACTTTCGTCTCCGTGTTATAGAGCAGTGTGTCGGAAGAGAGCGTGAACTTGGGGTTCACGAGCAGCACCTTCTGGCTGAAGACCGCCTGATTGGTCTGGGGATGGTAGTTGCCTCGTAGAGATGTCAGGGTGTTCAGCGAGTCTTTCACTTCGCCTCCGGCATAGTAATAGGCTACATTGGCGCGCCGGTCGTAGTTCAGCGTATCGGTTGTCAGAATAGTGGGATTACCGTCCTGCGGACCGTGTATCAGTTTCACGTTCTCCCTCATCCGTGCGAGTTTGGTATTGCCGTCATAGTAGAGCTTGTTGCAGAACCCGTGCAGCGTGTCGCCCTGTACAAAACGGATATGTCCGAACGCGTCCAGCGAATTGGTGCCCTCGTAGAAATAGGCGCTGTCGCAATACATGAGTGCTTCCTCGTGGCGGAAAATCACGTTGCCGTTCAGTATCTGTGCGTTCGCAATGCGGTCCTGGTCGAAATTCAGGTTATCCGCCTGCTCCAGATAGACCATCGTCTGGGCGCTTACGCTCAATGAATAATTAATAATGAACAATGTACAAAGCGTCCTAAGAGTTATGTACCAACTCTTATGTCCGTACAAATCTTTAAACATTGTACCAAACTCCATAAACCCTTTGTAAATTGTTAATTGTTAATTATGTATCCACCCCGGGTATTCGAAATCACATCCCTGCCATTCCGGCGAAATCCGGACGAAGGTAGTCTTTTGTTTTTGGAGAATCCAGTCATGCAGCAGTTCCTGTCCTTTGCGTGCTTCCAGCATGGATTTGATAGTCTGGAAATCATCAGTGAGGTTGGCGCGGTGTACATCGGTTTTTTTCTTGAGGAGTACGATAGCGCACACCTCGCGGTTCTTTTGCATATCCATCATGACGAAGGGCTGTGATACGTCGCCTTCGTTCATCGAGTATATCTGTTTGGCAATCTCCGGCGCCAGTTCCTGGTATTCGAACTTGCTGCTACCGGTATTGGGGTTGATCATCAGTCCTGCGTTCATGACGGTGTTCTTATCCTGGGAGAAGCGCAGAACGGCTTGCTCGAAGATGAGGCTGTCGTTGAGAATCAGTTGGCGTATCGAATCCAGCCTCTCGAGCGCGTTGACTTTGTCGGTAGCGCTGATACGCGGGCGGAGGAGGATATGGCGGCAGTTGATACGGTCTCCTTTTTTCTCGATGAGCTGGATGATATGGAATCCGTATTCGGTCTGCACGACGCGTGACACGCGTTTGGGGTCATTGAGGTTGAAGGCTACTTCGGCAAACTCCGGCACTAACTGGCCTTTGCCTACAAATCCGAGTTCTCCACCTTTCTTGGCGCTCTCGGTGTCCTCGGAGTAGAGGCGTGCGAGCATGCTGAAATCGGCACTGCCGTTCTGGATACGCTCGGTGAACTCACGTAGCCGTTGTTTGATACGCTCGGTCTCCTCCACCGGCACGGGCGGCTCGAAACTGAGTATCTGAACCTCCACCTGGGCAGGCATCATCGGAATAGAGTCCGCGGGCAGTTCGTTATAGAACCGCCGTATCTCCGCCGGCGTAGGTTTGATAGAGGAGGTCAGTTTCTGCTGCATCTGCTGGATAATCATCTGGTTGCGCACCATGGTCATCATCTCCTCGCGTATCTCGCTCGAAGGTTTGCGGAAATACTCCTCCATCTTCTCTTTGGAACCGATCTGGCTGATATAGTAGTTCATACGCATATCTACCTGGTGGCTGACGGTGGATTCATTGGCTTCCACGGAGTCCAGTTCGGCCTGGTGGAGGAAGAGTTTCTGTATCGCCATCTGTTCGGGAATGACGCAGTAAGGGTCTCCTTTTATCTGCTGTCCCTCGTATTGGGCACGCAGCCGCTCGTCCTCCACTTCGCTGCGCAGGATAGCCTCGTCGCCGACTACCCATATCACTTCGTCTATCACTCCCTGCGCATAGGCAGTTGAGAATTGAAAACCGAAAATGGAGAGGACCATCAGTCCCCACAATTTCCCTACGATATATTTTTTACCTTTCATAGAACTTAATCTTTCCGTCCTGAATGGCTTTTTTGTAAAGCCGTTCCCGTTCGTTATGCATGAATTCCACTTCCCGTGCGTTTCTCAGGATTTTCTCTATCTGCGGTCGGGCATATTCCACCGGCATGGCTTCTCCCCGCATGTGTTTCTCCGTGATTTGGAGGATATAGGTCTTCGTCGAGTCCGTAAACTCGATATGGTTGCTGTTTTTCAGTTTGGCTTCCAATTCCGCCCGCTCCACGGGGATGCTGTTGGTCATATGGGTGGTAGTCATCCATTTGTCGATAAAAAGCTCATATCCGCTGGCGTTCTGGTAGGCGTATTTCTCTATGGCGTCGAGTGACACCTCGGATAGCTGTTTGCGGAGTTTGTCCAATTTCGGCGCATCATTCGGCACTACGAGGAGGATACCCTTCATGATGGATTCGTCGAGTTGGAAGCGGTCTGGCATCTGGTTATAGACGGCGTTCACGGCGGAGTCCGCAAAATCCTTGGGCATATTCCTGTCAATCAGTTTGCGCTCATAAACCTGTGCCAGCAGCGTCTTCTTGTAGTTGTCGACCATGTTCTCTATCGCTGTCCGTTCGCTGCCGGACATACGTTTCTCTCCCTGTTCATACACCAGCAGATCCTCCGCCCACTGTCGTATATACTGCTCCGTGACCCGGAGGCTGTCGATGCTGTCCAGTCCCAGTGTGAGCGAGTCCAGCGTGGAGTGATAGAGATACCTGCCGTTCAGCTCCACCGCGGCTCCCACCTGTTGTTTCTTCTCGAACGCCGTACAACCGCTCAGCAAAAACCCTGCCAAAAGGAAGTATAGAAAAACTGTCTGTTTCATAAGCTCATGACCTTTGCGGGCGCAAAGGTACTGCTTTTTTTTGACATATGCAAAAAAAAACGCCCCGAGGGACGTTTTTTGCAGTCTTTTGTCTATTGTCTTTCTACTTTCTACTCTTAAAGCTTGTAACGAACGGCGAAACCGAGCTTCCAGTCAAAATAGCTGAGAGAACCGGAGGGACGATATTCTTTCTCTCCCCAGAATCCCAGACCGTAACCGGGACGGAAATCAAAAGCGAGTACCAGAGGTACCGATTGGATGTCATATGTTACACCCACAGCACCGTTGATACCGAATTTTCCGAAAATACCCTCGGAATGAGTATTCTCAATGTCAGACAACAGACCGAAGTTAACACCACCACCGGCGTAAATCTTGAAGTTGGACGGTAATCCGAAGTGGTAAAGCACATTCGGGTTGATGGTGAAATCATAGAATCCCTCGTTAAAACTGTAACCATTGGAATTCCACGCGCCGCGTGTCAGACCTACAGCGAGGTCAGCCTGCAAAGCCAGGTTGTCATTGAACCAGTACTTGTAGCTGGCACCGTTCATACCACCTACGATTGCACCAATCTCATGTTGAGCGCTTGCGCTCACTGCTACCATCATTGCGGCAGCCAAAACAGTGAAAAATTTCTTCATAAAAATCCTTTATTTAATAATACTTGTTATATTAATAACTCAAAAAACGCTGCAAAATTACTGCTTTTTTTTGATATGTGCAAGAAAAAACGCCCTGAGGGACGTTTTTTTTGTTTTGTGCTTCGCTGTTTAGCCGCCCGTTGTGTTCCTTTGTACTTTTTTAGTGGACAGTAGTGAAAAAAGAAGCCCCTCCGGATAGAGGGGCTTCGGGATCCTTCTCTCCCCCTGAGGGGGAGCCGGAGGGGGTTCTTTCTTCTCTCCCCTTGAGGGGTGAAGGGCTTTGCCCGATTGAGCGTCCAGTGGACGGTCGTAGAACAAAACGGTGTGGGTTCTTCCGTACTCCTTCTCTCCCCTTGTGGGGGAGCCGGAGGGGGTTTGTCCTTAACCCCTTGGGTGCTTCTCGTCGTAGTCAGCGCACTCCAGGGACCAGAGGTAGGCTTTCATGGTACGTTTGCCGTTGGAAGCGTCCTTCTGGGCGTTGAAAGCGGCGATGTCGGCGTCAATCTTGGTCATGTCCTCCTGACGTGCTTTGACCGCTGCGGAGACAGC
>DEIW01000163.1 GCA_002352705.1 Bacteroidales bacterium UBA2764
CGCACACAGACGGAGCTAACCTATTACATGTCTTCTGAACAGACATCGTCCTTGCCTCCGGCGGATAGCATATGGGTAGTAGACACTGCTTATGTCTGCGTAATGACAATAACCGCTCAAGAAGGAGAGCCTATCAGTATATCCAATCTCAAATGGGGAATATATCTTTTCAAGATAAAACTTGGAGATTGTGAATGGGGAAAAATCTTTTTTAGACGTAAAGATTCGGACATACAGGGAGTTGAGAATACGTCAATATTAAAACCCTCTGCCACCAAGCTCCTCCGTGACGGCAACTTGTTCATCAAAATCGATGACAAGACCTATACTCTCACCGGCCAGGAAGTAAAATAAACCAATAATTTTATATATCACTCCCTACCGCCTCTCCTCACCGGAGAGGCTTTTTTGTACGGTTGTTAGAGGCAAAGTATGATAAATTTTTTTTTATGTTTATGTTCTTCAAAAAAAACTAACCGAAAAAAATCTTCACTATTCCTTGCATATTTTGCTGTAAATATCCCTTATTAAGTGCTTGTTTTTACAAAAATCTCCCTCATTGAGTGATTTTTCTCAAGAAATATTTGTTTATATGCGGTTTAGCTACTGATGACGAAAAAATCTTCGCTTTTGCTTGCATATATCGAAAAAAAGTAGTAATTTTGCAGCGCAAAAAGGTGAACTTATGGCAAAAATAGTAGTCTTTACAGGAGCAGGTGTGAGCGCGGAGAGCGGTTTAGGCACTTTCCGCGACAGTGACGGTTTATGGGAACATTACCGCATTGAGGATGTGTGTACGCATGAGGCATGGCTTCGCAATCCGGAGTTATGCGTCAAGTTCTATAACGACCGCCGGCGTGACACATTAGCCGCCCAACCGAACGCTGCACACATAGCGATTGCCAAGTTGCAAGAGGTGTTTCCTGACACCCAAGTCATCACCCAGAATATCGACGACCTGCACGAACGTGCGGGAAGCAAAAACGTCGTTCACCTGCACGGCGAGATAACCAAACTGCGGTCCGAGAACAACGAGACAGCCACCGTGCCTCTGGAGGGATGGGAACAACACTACGGCGACCGTCATCCCGACGGATCGATATTACGCCCCTATATCGTCTTCTTCGGCGAAGGCGTGCCTTATTTCGACGAGGCGTGCCGCATAGCTTCCACCGCGGATATCATGATTGTGGTAGGAACCAGCCTGAACGTCTATCCTGCCGCTTCCCTGTTGCACTATACCAAGCCCGGTATCCCTGTCTATTTCGTGGACCCGGGGCAGCCGGAGTTCGGCGTATGGGCTGACCATATCACCCATATCCGAAAGAAAGCTACGGAAGGCGTACCGGAGCTGGTGGAGAAACTGATTAAAAAATAAAAATTACGGAATTACGCATTACGAATTTACGAATTAAAAATTACAAATTAGATATGAGTAAAGCTTTATTAATGATTTTAGACGGCTGGGGCATCGGCAACAAAAGCAAAGCCGATGTCATCAGCGTGACGCCGACACCTCATTGGGATGCGTTGTTGGCTAAATATCCTCATTCCCAGTTGCAGGCGAGCGGTGAGAATGTAGGTCTTCCGGACGGCCAGATGGGTAATTCGGAGGTCGGTCACCTCAATATAGGTGCCGGCCGTGTGGTATATCAGGACCTGGTGAAAATCAACCGCGCCATCCGAGACAACTCCATCATGCAGAACCCGGAGATCATCGCTGCCTACAAAGCTGCCCAAGAAGCAGGCAAGAAGCTGCATATCATGGGTTTATGCTCAACGGGCGGTGTACACTCAAGCCTCAACCACCTCTTCAAACTGGTAGAGATAGCCAAAGAGTACGGCGTAGCTCAGAAGACGTTTATCCACTGTTTCATGGACGGTCGTGATACCGACCCCCGCAGCGGAAAGGGTTTTGTAGCTGATCTGCAGAAAGTATGTGACGCCAACGGCGCACAGATTGCATCCATCATCGGTCGTTTCTATGCTATGGACCGCGACAAACGCTGGGAGCGCATCAAAGTGGCATACGACCAGCTGGTCAACGGCGTAGGACGCCAAGAGACGGACATGGTAGCAGCCGTGCAAGGTTGCTACGACCGCCATACGGAGGAGCATAAGGACACCGACGAGTTCATGGAACCGTTAGTCAACGCCAACTGCGACGGCCGTATCGCTGAAGGCGATGTAGTGATTTTCTTCAACTACCGCAACGACCGCGCGAAAGAGATAACCATCGTACTGACGCAGCAAGACATGCCGGAACAAGGCATGAAGACTATCCCCGGATTGCAATATTTCTGCATGACTCCTTACGACAGTTCGTTCCAAGGTCTGCATATCCTTTTCCCGAAAGAGAATGTGGAGAATACCTTAGGCGAAGTGGTAAGCAAGCTCGGCATGAAGCAACTTCGCATAGCTGAGACGGAGAAATTTGCCCACGTGACCTTCTTCTTCAACGGCGGCCGTGAGGCGGAATATCCGGGTGAGGAACGTATTTTGATTCCGAGTCCGAAAGTGCCGACCTACGATTTGAAGCCGGAGATGAGTGCGCCGGAGGTGACAGAAGCATTGGTAGCCGCCATCAAGACGCAGAAATTCGACTATATCACACTGAACTTCGCCAACGGCGACATGGTCGGTCACACGGGTGTTTACCCTGCTATTGTGAAGGCAGTGAAATGTATTGACGAGTGTTCAAACAAAGTGATTGAGGCGGCTTTAGACAACGGATACGAGATTATCGTTATTGCCGACCATGGCAACTGCGACAACGCCATCAATCCGGACGGCACACCGAACACTGCACACTCGCTGAACCCCGTTCCGTTTGTTTATATCAGTAAGGAACACGTGAACGCGCGCGTAGAGAACGGTATCCTCGCCGACGTAGCTCCGTCGCTTTGTCACATCATGGGTATCGAACAGCCGAAAGAAATGACGGGAAAGAATTTGATTATTGATGATTGATCATTGGTCGTTGGTCGTTAGCCACCGTACACCGTACACTGTACACCTTCTCTCCCCTTGAGGGGGAGCCGGAGGGGGTTAAAATGCAAAAAAGAAAGCGGCCCGGAAGGGTCGCTTCTTTTTGGTAGCAACAAGTAAGATTACTCAGCTACAACCTCTGCGGGAGCCTCAGCCGGAGCCTCAACAGCAGCGCTGTCTACTACCTCTACAGCCTCAGCTGCCTCAACTACCTCTACTGCCTCAGCAGCTACGGTGTCCTCGCAGCATTTTTTGTCGCAAGCCTTGTTGCCGCAGCTCATTGCAGCGAATGCAACAGCTACGATAAGAAGCATCTTTTTCATACGTCAAAAATGTTTTTAAGCTTAAAAAAATTCGTTATATCTTCGCCTTTATGCGAAAAACGGTGCAAAAGTACAAAACTTTTTGGATATATGCAAAAAAAATTGTAATTTTGCGCAATAATTTTTGCATTTTATGAAAAAAAGTAGTCTTTTTGATAAATCAGACATCAAATTTGTGGGAATAAATGTTCTTTTGGCATTTCTCGTAGGTATCATTATTCTGGTGGGATTGATCCGATGGTTGAAACGCTACACGGAACATGGCGTAGAAGTTGAGGTAGAAGATATTCGTGGCATGGTTGTTGCTGAAGCAGAACCGATACTGAGTGCAAACGGTCTGCGATTAGTGGTGGTAGACTCCACATATACCGACAAAGTGCCGTTCGGAACCATCGTAGAGCAGGACCCGCGACCGAACAGCCACGCCAAGCACGGCAGAGCGGTATATGTCACCATCAACGCGACCACCCGGCGTCATATCACAATGCCGGACTTGCAAGATATCAGTTACCGCCAGGCTCAGACGACATTACGGGGATTGGGATTAGAGGTAGACACCGTAATGGACTACGAACCTTCCACATTCCGCGACCTGGTATTGGATGTCAAGACAGACACCGGCAGTATTCATCCGGGCGACAAGATAGCCGTCGGTACGCGCGTACGTCTGGTAGTCGGTTTCGGCAGAGGAACAGAGGAAGTGACAGTCCCAAGCGTGATAGGTCTTACGCTCAAAGACGCACGCAGCAGTTTATTGAGACGCCGGTTGACGGTAGGCGCTGTCTATTACGACGAAGAGCCGAAAGATAACAATATTCCGTATGTTTACTCCCAGGTACCTGCTGCCGGCGAGAAATTATTAGAAGGAGAGACTGTGATTCTGAAACTGTCAACCGACATAGACAAAGTGATGAGCGGAGGCGGCAACGAGAGTAATGATGATGAGAATTGGTTCTGATGGAGTAATGAGTGAAGAATTGGACATAGAGAGCGAAGAGCTGTGGGAGAGATGGCGGTGCGAGGTAGATAAAGGTCAAGGCAAAGAGCGCATTGACAAATATCTGGCGGTACACATGACCAACACCAGCCGTAACCGCATCCAGAGTGCCGCTGAATCAGGCAATGTATGGGTTAACGGCAGTCCTGTGGCATCCAATTACCGCGTCAAGCCGGGTGATGTGATACAAGTACTCTTGGATCATGAGCCTCATGATTTCACCATCACGCCGGAGAATATCCCTCTGAATATCGTTTACGAGGACGAAGACCTGATGGTCGTCAACAAACCGGCAGGGTTGGTCGTTCACCCGGGGCACGGCAACTATGAGCACACGCTCCTCCATGCGCTCGCATGGCATTTTGAGCACAACGGGCAAATAGCTAACGACCCAATCGTAAATATTAACGATCCGTCTATCGGTCTGGTACACCGTATAGACAAAGACACCTCCGGCCTACTCCTGATAGCCAAGACTCCGGAAGCGAAGACCCATCTCGCCAAGCAGTTTTTCGACCACACTACGGAGCGAACGTACAACGCGTTGGTCTGGGGCACCTTCCAAGAGGATAGCGGTACGATAGAAGGTGCTTTAGCCCGTGACAATCGCGACCGCACTATCTACCGCGTATGGGATCTGGAGGAATGCCCGCAAGCCAAAGAAGCCGTTACCCACTGGCGCGTGTTAGAACGGTTCCCCTATGTGACCTTAGTGGAATGCCGTTTAGAGACCGGTCGTACCCATCAGATACGCGTACATATGAAGCATATCGGTCACCCCTTGTTCTGTGATGAGAAGTACGGCGGCAAAGAAATACTGAAAGGTCTTCGCACTCAGAAATACCGGCAGTATATAGAGAACTGTTTCGACCTTTGTCCGCGTCAAGTACTCCACGCACGCACATTGGGCTTTACGCATCCCCGTACAGGCGAACGGATGTTCTTCGACAGCGAATGGCCGGAAGACATGTCCTCACTGATTGACAAATGGCGTGCATACCAACCAGGTACACTGAATTAGAACCTATTGATATTGACAAGATGAAACATACTATTCTTTGGGTTGATGACGAGATAGATTTGTTACAACCATATATCATTTACCTACAAGGAAAAGACTATGAGGTCATTACTGCTTCCAATGGCGAAGACGCTTTGGAAGTCATCAACCGTCAGCCCTCCTCCGTGAGTATTGTCTTTCTGGACGAGAACATGCCCGGCATGAGCGGATTGGAAACCCTGCAGGAAATCAAACGCCTCCACCCCGAGGTGCCGGTGGTGATGATAACCAAAAGCGAGGAAGAGCATATCATGGAACAGGCGATAGGAGAGAAGATAGCCGATTACCTGATCAAACCCGTCAACCCGAGCCAGATACTCCTCTGCCTCAAGAAACATATCCACCAGCAAGCCATCGTGAGCGAACAGGTTCAGCAGAACTACCGCGAGGAATGGAGCGACATCTCCTATATGATTGATACAGCCACTACCATTGAGGAATGGCAAGCCATCGAACGGACGCTCAGCAGATGGGACCTCGAGTTAGAGAACTCCCCTATGCGATCCATGATAGAAGACCAACGCACGCAAGCCAACGCAGCTTTCGCCAAATGGATAGCCAAGAACTATGAGGAGTTGGTAGAAAGTAGAAAGTCTAAATCCGAAAGTGCAATCATCATGTCTCCGGACGTTATGAAACACACTGTTTTCCCATTGCTGGACAACGGCGAGAAAGTGCTGCTATGTGTGATTGACAACTTCCGTTATGACCAATGGAAGATTATCCAGCCGCTTATCAGCGAGTTCTACACCATCCGCACCGAGGAGCAATATACCTCTATCCTTCCTACAGCAACCCAGTACGCCCGTAACGCTATTTTCTCGGGTCTATTCCCTCTGCAAATACAAGAGATGTTCCCTCAATACTGGGTAGAAGAAGGCGACGAGGAAAGCAAGAACCAATACGAGAAAGAGTTGGTACAGACTCTATTGGACCGCTACCGCAGACGCGAGACTTTCAGCTATTGGAAAGTCAATGAGAGCGATTTCTGCGAACGCGTTACCGCCCAGTTGAAATCCGTTCATTCGCCTTTGACAATTGTGGTACTGAATTTCATCGATATGCTCTCCCACTCCCGCACGGAGAGCAAGATGATGCGTGAGTTGGCGAACGACGAAGCAGCCTACCGGAGTCTGACACTCAGTTGGTTCAAACACTCGCCTACTTATGACCTACTCAAGCGGGCGGCGGAATTAGGGTACACCCTGGTACTGACGACAGACCACGGCACTACACGCGTGAAAAACGCCGTACAGATTGTCGCGGACAAGAATACCAATACCAATATCCGTTACAAAGTAGGCAAGGCGCTGAACTGCTCCTCCAAGAATGTGTTCTCCATCGAGCAGCCCAAAAAGGTAGGTCTTCCCTGCCCTAATGTCAGCAGTTCTTACGCATTCTGTACCGGCAGTGATTTCTTTGCTTATCCCAACCAGTTCAATTACTACGCCCAGTATTTCCGCAACACGTTCCAGCACGGCGGCATATCGCTGGAAGAAATGATTATTCCTCTGGTGACGCTAAATCCTAAAAAGTGAGCAAAACAGGGTACATATGTCTGTTGTTCCTCTTCCTCCTGCCTTTATCGGAAGGAAGGGCTGGCGGACGAGTCTCGATACTGACCTGGAATACCGGTCGTATGGGAGGTTTCGCCAAGCCGGAGAAGAACGAAGTGCTGCGCTATCTGACAGGACAGGACGCGGATATCATCTGCTTGCAGGAGGTGGATGTGTATAAGGACCCCAAGTATCTTACTTTACCGGAAGTGAAGCAAGTCTTGGGTGCCAAATATCCCTATTCGTATCTGGATTTCTCGGTCTATGACAAACGTCACCAGTACGGCACGATGGTATGGTCTCGCTATCCGCTGATTCACAAAGAGAGCATCCATTATGAAACCCACGGCAACCTCTCCAACCGATGCGATGTAGTAATAGGGAAAGATACTTTCCGCCTCATCAATAACCACCTGGAATCCTATAAACTGGAGTCAGGGGATTTGGACGACGTAGAACGAATAGAGGCAAAATGGAGACGTGCAATCCCTCTTCGCAACAAGCAAGCGCAGGTAATCCGTAAAGAGATAGAGAACAGCCCTTATCCTGTGATTGTCACCGGCGATTTCAACTCCGTTGCGCTCAGTTTCGCCTATTGGCATATCAGCCGGGGACTGCATGATGCCTGGAACAGTCTCCATTTCTGGGAATGGGGAGCTACATACGAATACAAAGGCATCGGTTTGCGGATAGATTATATCTTATGCTCCGACCCATTGCGTCCGGTAACATGCCGTGTAGAAAAAACAACCGGCTCGGATCACCGGCCGGTTGTTGCAAGTCTGGAGTGGTAATCACACTCTTTTATGATAATGATAGTTATCAAACTTATTGTCCTCCTTGGTGCTATCCAAGCGGCGGTGCCCCGTCAGTTTGGATTTGAGCGTCTGCCATAACTCTCCGGGCTCGCACCATCCCGTTTTCTTCCAATACAGAATCAGCAGCCATCCGAAGAGCATCCCTCCCAGATGGGCAAAATGCGCGACATTATCCAAAGAAATGCCGATTACGGAACCGAGCCCTGCAAAAAGTTCAATGAGCGCATAAATAATAACGAACGTGCGCGCACGAATAGGCACCGGAATAAAAATAATATACATCGGTACTTCCGGATACAACCATCCAAAGGCAAACAGGATACCGAAGACCGCTCCGGAAGCCCCTATGGTATTCAGATAATAGGCATAGCCCGCGAGAGAAGCCATATCTGCAGAGGCACTCATATTACTGAGCATCAGCATCCATACCAACTCCTGAATAAACGCAGCGCCGAGTCCGCATACCAGATAATAGAGTGCGAAACGACGACTGCCCCATTCCGTCTCTATCATAGGCGCGAACATCCACACCGCAAACATATTAAAAAATATGTGGCTGAAATTGGCATGGAGGAACATGTAGGTCAACGGTTGCCACCAATGGAACGACTGCGCAGATATATAATGCAGTCCGCCGATGAAATTCAAATCAATTCCGGAACGCTGCATTATCGCTGCTAAAAGGAAAACAAGCAAATTGGCTATCAAGATATAGCGCGTAACTGTAGGTATATTTCTCATAACGGCTGCAAATATACTGCTTTTTTTGCATATATCATTCAAAAAAGTGCTATAAATTGATAAAAAAACGTTTTTTTTTGCTAAAAATGCATTTTTTTTCCCTAAAATATTTGGTATATAAAGATTTTTTCGTAACTTTGCGGTCGTATTCCGAAGTAGGAAGAATAATTCACTCAATTATTAATAACTAAAAAACTCAAAGTTATGAACAAATCAGAACTTATTAAAGCAGCAGCAGCAAAGGCTGAGGTATCTGCAGCATTGGCAGGAAAAGTTCTCGACGCAGCTCTTGAGGCAGCAGTAGAGGCAGTTAAGAAAGGCGAGAACGTACAGCTCGTAGGCTATGCAACTGTAGCAGTAGCTAACAAAGCAGCTCGTACCGCTAAGAACCCGCGTACCGGTGCCGTTATCAACGTTCCGGCAAAGAAGGTTGTTAAAATCAAACCGGGTGCTAAATTTGCTCTCTAATTCAGGCACTGTAGCTTAGCAAACGGGTTGCCCTAACCAAACGGGCAACTCGTTTTGCGTCTGTTTATTTTAGGTTTTGTACATTAAAAACTGTACATGGTATTATGCTGAATATCATTTTATGCGGCGCCCCGGGTAGTGGCAAAGGGACTCAGTCCGCTTTTATTGTAGAGAAATACGGTTTGCAGCATCTCTCGACCGGTGATGTACTGCGTGCCGAGATAGCTTCTGGAAGTGAGTTAGGAAAGAAGATTGAAGCCCTTATCTCCAAGGGCAATCTCGTTCCGGACGATATGATGTACGGAGTGATAGAGAACTATATCGCCGCTCTTCCGAAAGATTGCAAAGGAACTATTTTTGACGGTTATCCCCGTACCGTACCTCAAGCTGAGGCATTGACGGGATTGCTGAAGAAATACGGCATGGAGGCTATCATGATAGACCTGCTGGTAGACGAACAGCTGCTTATCCAGCGTCTTATCGAGCGCGGCAAGGTTAGCGGTCGTGCAGACGACAACCTCAACACGATCCGTCACCGCATCGCTGTGTACCACAACCAGACGGAGCCTATCGCACATTATTACCTCCATCATGGCAATTATGAGACGGTCAACGGCAACCATTCCATGGAGGATGTGTTCCTGCAGATTGAGCGTATCATTGCACGCCAAGACAAGTAAATCCATCCATCAGACCTTATTATGACTAATTTCATCGACTACGTTAAGATCTACTGCCGCTCGGGAAAGGGCGGAGCAGGCTGTATGCACCTTCATCGCGCCAAATATCTGCCGAAAGGCGGTCCGGACGGCGGTGACGGAGGGAAAGGCGGGTCGGTGATACTGCATGGCAACCGCAATCTTTGGACCCTTCTTCATCTGAAATACCAGAAGCATATCATGGCGACGGACGGCGGGAAAGGCGGTCAGAGCCGCTCTTTCGGCAAGGACGGAGAGGATAAGATTATCGAGGTGCCATGCGGTACAGTAGTCTATGACGGCGAGACGGGTGAGTTTATCTGCGAAGTCAAAGAGCACGACGAACGCGTAGTGCTGCTCAAGGGCGGACGCGGAGGTCTGGGTAACTGGCATTTCCGCACCGCCACCAATCAGGCTCCGCGTTATGCCCAGCCGGGTGAGCCGGCGCAGGAGCGGACGGTGATTATGCAGCTCAAAGTGCTGGCGGATGTCGGTTTAGTGGGGTTCCCCAATGCCGGCAAATCCACCTTGCTGAGCGTGGTATCCGCAGCCAAACCCGAGATAGCCGACTATCCCTTCACCACCCTTACCCCCCAACTCGGTATCGTCTCTTACAGGGACGGCAGGTCCTTCTGTATGGCGGATATACCGGGTATCATCGAGGGTGCGAGCGAAGGCAAAGGTCTCGGACTGAGGTTCCTGAGGCATATCGAACGCAATGCGGTACTGCTGTTCATGGTACCTGCCACCAGCCCGGATATCGAAGCCGAGTATAACATTCTCCTGCATGAATTGGAGCAATATAACCCGGAGTTGCTGACCAAAGCCCGGATACTGGCTGTCTCCAAATGCGACCTTCCGCGGATAGACGCGGAAGGCAACGAGTTGCCGGATCTCAACTCTCAAATCTCAACTCTCAAATCCCAAACCGGTATCCCCGTGCTGCCTATCTCTTCGGTAGCCGGTATCGGTATCGACGAACTGAAAGACGCGCTGTGGGAAGAGCTGAACAAGGAGCAGAACCAAGTCATCGAGATCTCCCACGCTCCGATAGATGTCACCGTCATCGAAAGGGAAGAAAACGACCAGACGGATAAGGACCAAATGGCTAATGAAGAGACTATCTATCTCAACGAAGTAGAGGAAGAGTGGGATTTGGATAAATACAAAGGCATTGGTTGGGATGATTGATGATTGATGATTTATGAGTTAGGATTGATGAGTTCGTGGTATGACAAGATGATAGAGTGGCGCGAGCGTCACATCAGCGAGAAGCATTTAGTGCTCCTCCTGTCCGTCTTTGTAGGAATATTCTCCGCCTTAGCCGCAGCTCTTCTGAAATCCTTTATCCATCTTATCCAATGGTTGGTAGAAGAGCAGCTCATCGCCGATGAACGTACATGGTGGTATCTTATCACCCCGATAATCGGCATCACCCTTGCCGCCCTTTTCGTCAAATATATCGTGCGGGACGATATCTCGCATGGTATCACCAAGATTCTCTACGCCATTTCCCAGCGTAAATCCATCATCAAGGCACATAACATGTGGAGTTCCGTAGTCGGTTCGGGTCTGACCATCGGTTTCGGTGGTTCCGTCGGAGCGGAGGCTCCTATCGTGCTGACGGGTGCCGCAATAGGTTCCAATCTGGCTAAGGCTTTCCGTTTGGACCAGAAGACGATGATGCTGATGATCGGTTGCGGTGCGGCAGGCGCTATCGGCGGAATCTTCAAGGCTCCGATAGCCGGACTGGTCTTCACTCTGGAGGTGCTGATGATGGATCTGACGATGACCTCCGTAGCGCCCTTGCTTCTTTCCTCGGTCACTGCCACCGCTATTTCTTATATCCTGACCGGTGTGGAACCGATGTTCCCGCTGGACACAGTAGAGCCGTTCCTCGTACAGCGTATCCCCTGGTATGCCGTCTTAGGCGTAGTATGCGGTCTATGCAGCCTGTATTTCACCCGGGGGATGAACAGTCTGGAGCGGTGGATGCGTCATAACATACGCAGCGTAGGGGCTAAAATAGCGGTAGGAGGACTGACCCTGAGTATTCTGATTTATCTCTTCCCGCCATTATACGGTGAGGGCTACGACACTATCCGCCAACTCATTAACGGCGACAGCCTCTCGGCTCTGATGAACAGTCCGTTGGAGAAATACGTCATTCCTACGGAGTTTTACTCGCGCCTCTCTACCCTCAACACCCAGTTATTGATACTCACCTATTTCGCAGCCGTTATCTTGGTAAAAATCGTAGCGTCTGTTGCTACGAACGGAGGCGGAGGCGTGGGAGGTATTTTCGCACCCTCTCTTTTCATGGGCGCAATGGTCGGGTTTGTGACTGCGCGTATTATGAATCTGTCCGGTCTGATGGTACCGGAAACGAGTTTTGCGCTGGTAGGTATGGCGGGTCTGATGTCGGGCGTGATGCATGCTCCGCTGACCGGTATCTTCCTCATTGCCGAGCTGACAGGCGGATACCACCTCTTCATGCCGCTGATGATTGTATCGGTGATTTCCTATCTGACGATTATGCTGTTTGAGCCGCACTCCCTTTATGCCATGCGTCTGGCGCAGAAAGGCGAGCTGCTGACCCATAACAAAGACCGTAATGTACTGACGCTGCTGAAGATGGACAGCGTGCTGGAAACCGATTTCGTCACTATCATGCCGGAAATGACGCTGGGCGAACTGGTCAAGGTTATCTCTGAGAGCAGAAGAAATATCTTCCCGGTCATTGACAAGGAAGGGCATTTGAAAGGTATCCTGCTGCTTGACGAAGTCCGGAATATCATGTTCCAGCCACGGCTGTACAAACGTTTTACGGTAGGTCAGCTGATGACGTCGCCTCCCGCTATTCTGCGTTTCGACCTGCCGATGGAGAAAGTCATGGAGACTTTTGAAGATACCGGAGCATGGAATCTTCCGGTTGTTGATCCTGACAGACGCTATATGGGATTTGTCTCCAAATCCAAGATTTTCAATTCCTATCGGAATGTCCTCGTCCGGTTCAGCGACGAGTAAGTGGCATTCTTTCTTTTCGATTCTTCTTTTGCTTGTTTTCAGCCCCTTTTTAGTCGGCATTTTATGTCGATTTTTTGACATGTGTCAATTAATACTATGTTTTGAACGATTTTGTAGATTTTCACAGAAAATTCGGAATATACAAATATTTAGGCAGAAAAAATAACGTTATTTTTCCCTCGTTGCATAGCCATTGCA
>DEIW01000144.1:0-977 GCA_002352705.1 Bacteroidales bacterium UBA2764
ACTGCCGTTGTTGTACTTGGCATAGGTGCCACAATAGACTGCCGGGTTGCTGTTCTCATAGTGTGCAGCGTGCTCGCGGATTTCGTTCTTCGTTAATGGTTCTCTGTAGTTCATAATGCTAAAATTTTAGATTGTTAATACTATAGTAAATTAGTGCCACACTTGGCTTGTGTACTCAAAATCTTCGTACTCTTCATAAATATCTCCGAAATCGGCTTCATTTGCGGTAATGCTGGAGCGGTGAGCAACCTTTACAAAACTTTGATTGTTGTTTGAGCGGCTTTCGAAATCGATACCCGGAGCGTCGTCCCGATGAAACGGGAAGAGCGGCCTCCGCCAAGAAGGGATTGTTTTAGAATTTAACCTATAAGGAGTTCTATGTCCTTGCAGCAGTGAGGGCTGCCGCGGACTCGCGCGGCGCACTTACTCCGATGACTGTCCCCCGGACACTCCTCGGTGCGCCTGTTTCGCTTCATGTATAAAGCAGTTAGCGTTTGATATAACCTTTACGGTGCTTTACAAGTGTTCCGTGGGAGTGTTTGCAAGGTTTTCGTAACAAAATACTACCATCGGCGCAAGAAGTGACCAAAGGGAGGTCTTGCGCCGGAATAATGTGTGGAGATTTTTTTAGCGCCCAAAGTAGCGGCGAAACGTGCTCCGACCTTTCAAATCAACGTAGCGGTAACTAACTTTGCACCGGAAAGGATTGTATCAGATAAACGCGGATCTGCTGCGGACAAATGTATTCGTATAGAAACATATACTTGGCATAGCAGACAATTTCGGTATCGAGGGCGAAAAACCAAGCCCTCAAATGACAAGCATAAAGAAAAAGAAAAAATGGGGAGGGTAAGGCTGCCATCACGATTGGGTGGTAGCAATGCCCGTACTGATGTGTAGTAGTTGTGCCGGTAGCATGCAGGAGGGAAAATAGCGAGTCAGAACTGAACACTTGGAGGTCTGCCGCCATTTTCGCG
>DEIW01000144.1:1028-1609 GCA_002352705.1 Bacteroidales bacterium UBA2764
ATCTATGCCAATACGCCTTCTACAGGCGCAGCGCCTGCATAACGGGCGTGCCGGGAAGGAGCGGAGAAGGAACAGCCGGGCGGCGGCGAAGCATGTTGAGGATAGCAGAACTGAACACTTGGAGGTCTGCCCGAAAACACGCTGACCCAAAGCCCAGCCGTGGAGATGTAGCGACTGTGCGTAGGAGAGTGATAGCAGCCTGTGCTGCAGCAGGCATGGGAGGAGAGCGCTCGTATTGCAAAAGGCGTACAGTTGCGCCGGTACTGGGTAGGTTAAGAATTGCGGTCAGAACTGAACACTTGGAAGTCTGCCGCCATTCTCAACCGGTTTCGTGCCTGGTGTTCCGGGCAAAGAAAACCCAACTACTGGGGCAAATGCCTGCATAATGGGCGCGGAAGAGGGAGAGAAGGATGGAACAGCAAAGCGGAGGGAGTGACCAAGGCGAACGGTCAGAACTGAACACTTGGAGGTCTGACCGCGAGACTTAACGACCAAAGCCTTGCCGTGGAGAACGAACGACCGGGGGGAGGGTTGCCTGCAGCAGCTTTATGGGGTGGTCAAGCCGGACGCTCGCAGGGTGT
>DEIW01000144.1:1725-8655 GCA_002352705.1 Bacteroidales bacterium UBA2764
CCCACCGGAGGTAGTTGCAGCCACCGGCAGGTAGAGTGCAGGGCGCAGCTGTTTAGTCCTGGGCGAACAAACGTGACATAAAGTGGTAGACCGTAGGTAAGTATAAAAGAAAAACCGCCGACTCGTCACGAGCCAGCGGTCGCATGAAGTTACTTTATCTATGGTAAGATTTCTCTTCCTCTCATATCATACTTCCGACCGTCTCTAATCACATAAACATGACCATCCTCTACGACCTTAAAGAATTTCATTTCATTGGCTTGTATTGGAGTCAACTCTGTCGCTACACTCTTATTCACCTTGTACACATCATTCTGTGTGTATTTGGTGGTCTTCCAACCATAGTCGGGAATAAGTTCGTTACGCTGCAAGTTTTTGGATATCCAAAGGCGATACTCGCCGTTATACATATGCAGGGCGGTCGAGAATGTGAAACTGTTCGCCCTTCCGAAGTCATACAAAAGTGTGCCATCTTCGCGATATAGGCGCAAAAGATATACATTGTTGTAAGTAGGTGCACTCTGGTCCTTGTACAATACCAACATCTCATAGGTGTTGCTATCGTCATCGAAAGTACATTTAGATAACTGCACAGATATTATAGCAATCAAATGACCACCGGGAATATGGAATTGCTTCGTAGATTGGAAAGAATAATCCTCGTTGTAGATAGTAATTGTAAATGTACTATCTTCATTGCTAAGCAATTCGGAATAGTAGGCATTTCCATATAACTCGTCCACATTATCCTCATACATCAAACTTTCCTTTGTTTGCCGGTTGATAGAGTTATAAAAGAATCCGGTACCTTCATATGAATGCTGAAGGGTTAAAACTTGTGCGTCTGTCAGAACAGCGCACGAAACCAATAAAAGAACTAAAAATTTTCTCATAGTGTTCCTATTTAATTGTTATCAATTTCAATTATCTGAATGGCTTTCTCTTTACGGCTCGAACGCTCTTCCGTATTGATACGCTCCATAGCCTTCACGTAGTAGTCTGATGGACTGGTACAAATCTTATAGTATTCATCCGCACTAATAATATGCCTGTCTCTGGCATCGATTAACTTATAATAATTCCAATGAGGCATAGAGCCAAAAGGAAGGCATATCATCACTTCTTTGCAGAACAGATCCACCAAATCTGCAATATACAATTGTGTCATCAAGTCTGCGTACCCAAATGAGCTTTCAGCAATCCCAACGCCCGTCCGCAGGAATTTAATATACCTTCGAAAGGCAGCATATATCGGTTCTAAATAACCCGGCTCGGGTGTTTTGTTATCAACATATCCCATGACATGCCTTTTCAAATCAAAGCCACGTTCAACGGCATAACGCAAGTCCGAAACCTTAACGTATGTCTCAAGTCGGTCTTCAAAATCAGTCTCCCACAAGTCCAATTCATAATAGAACTTGTCACTTGGACGAAAAAAATAGTTGCTTCCTCCCGGAAGGTATGGGGCAACTGCTACACAAAGTGGTTCCATACACGTAGTAATTTTGCGATAAATAAAGTTACAGCGTGACTCCTTTTCCGAATCACGCTGCAAAATTACTACATGCGGCTTTCACAAGATGAAAGGGAAGTAATTATTTGAAAAAATCTTTATAATAATCTGATTTAACAAAAGCATGGTAATGCTTTACTACTCCATCATAAAATTCTTCATAGGACATACGAGCACTTGGGTGGTAACTACATAATATAACTGACTTAGAAGGACAATGGAGTGTAACGCTTGCTTCATACTTTTCTCTATTTTCGAGAGATGGAACTTGAGTTATTTGCGTCCCGTCCTTGGTGAGATATTTCTGAACAAACTCATAAATCCGCTCGTTAGTACATACAAAAATATGAGGCTTTAAAATGTCAAATTCTCTATAAAGCAAATCTTTATATGTTTCCAGATAATCACTAAGCGTATTATCATCAATACTTGCCTTACCGCCCTGTTTTTTACACTCAATAAGAGCAAACGGTTCCTCTCTGAAACTCTTTTGGATGTCCTTAAAATGAGTATATATACCCGTGTTTGGCATTAACTCATCCGGTTCCGGTTTTGAGTTCGTAATTCCCCATATGGTCTGTGCAATGTTCTTTAAGAATCTGCTTGACACATTCCAGTTACGAGTTTTTTGCCTCTTCTTTTTTGGTGTATCATCAGTATCTTTCGGAATAAGCCAATTCCGAGCATCATCATTCCAAGGTCCTTTCTTCCCTTGATTTTGATCTTTAATTAAAAAGGCTATACGCATCTTATTTTGTTCCCATTCCTCTTCAATTTCGCTTTCTGACTTTTCCCTTTTACGCATAATTCCGTCACAGACTAAACAATAGTGATTATCGCCATCCTTGCTGTCTTTCCCAATATCTTTAGTTCGCTCGTACCATTCAGCAAACAATCCATTCATATCATCAGGAATGGACTTAATATAACCCAACTGGGCATTTCTCTGCGGATTTTCCATATTGTTCAATTACTTACAGGGTTAAACATATCCAATTGACGGCTTCTGCACCATGCTTCGGTGCGTTCTATCCTTTCACGTTCGATTGCGTCTTTCCGGCGCGCATAGAACTGATTGTAATACCAATACCCCTTGGTGAGGTCTTTGTCAATCCTATCTAAAACGCGACGAACCGACAATAACTCGACACTAAACTTCCGTAATTCCTCCTCTGTCGGATTACTCGTTTGATAATATTCCATCCGTTGCAAAATATCTGCAACTTTGCTTTCGATAGTTGCTTCCATCAGTCTTGATATTTTGAAAGTTGATACTCTAAATCTTTTCGGAAATCGTTCCGAAGCCATTTTGGTTTTAGAACCTCTAAAACAGATCCATGCTTCCGGAGCTCCTGTGTAAATTCAAATGTGGGAACGACATTGAAACGGAAAATGGAGTACTGCTCCTGACGCTCAATTTCCTCCTGCGAAGGATGGAGCGGTAGCGTCCGCAAGAAGTTGGCTTGGAAAGCCTCAATCTTTATCTCTACAACTTGCGGCTTGTCCTCCATGCCGCTAACTCCGTATGTATCGCGGAAGTAATACTCCGCGTCAAAGTCTTTAGGCATTGTGTAATGCTCATCTGTAGGCTCCAATGCCTTGACGCGATCCAGCGAATAGATGAGCGTTTTCTGCTTGCCCGGCGAGTACGCCAGTACATACCACCGTTGTTTGAACATCTTCAGACAATAAGGCGCAATATTATATGTCATGGGAGCAGGCTTGGTGAAGCTCTGATAAGTCATCTTCAGCAAGCAATGATCTCGCATGGCTTCTACGACAGTAGACAGAAATTTCTCCCCGGATGGCACAGGCTCATAAAGAATTTGGCTTCTCAATTCTTTGCAATCTTTGAGCAAGCTATTGACTGCAAAAAGATTGAGCATGCGATTGCGCCAATCGTCATCATGGAGGCTGCTGCCGTCCTCAATATAGTACTCGCCATAAGTATTGCATTTGATAGTAACATCAAATAGCAATTGTATATTGTTGCGCCAGCGGTGGAAGGTACACTCCGGAATGGAGTCCGTCTTGTAGTCGTTCACGGACGCACGTGCCCATTTGTCGTCTATCTCGGCACGAGATATGGGACCGCGCGCAATGGTGTTTACAAGCCAGATGTAGCACCCGAAGAGGTAAGATGTGGAGGATTTGTTCATTGTGCGATCAAATTTCGAGATTTTAAAACACTATCCAAATAGGTAAAGACGGACAAGAAATTGCTGTAACTCTTTCCGGTAAAACCGTTCTGAAAGAAATGACGTGAATCGTACCAATCACGGATAACCGGAGAAAGTTCATTTACGTCTTTAGGAGGATATTGGGCATTCTTACTTATACGTCTACCATTTACCATCCGTGTATTTATTTGGAAGATAGGAACTATCTTGGCATCGCCCTTTATAGTTTTGATATTTTCTCTTTCTGTTTCATAAATAGATTTGAACATAACAATGATATCCGGTTGCAGAAGTTCCAAATCTCGCTTGACATAAGGCATACTACAATCTAACTTTGCTTTATCTTTTGCATAGTCTTTATCCGTCTTATCAGAAAACTTGCCAAAGTTAGCAAAAGCAATAGATTCCACAAACTCCTTTGGTGTAGTGGGCATATCCAATCCTAATTGTTCGCAGATATAGCGTAATACAATCAGCAAACAACCATCTTCAATAGGCCTTATGTGAACCATCGGAAAAAATTCTCTTTCCACATTGTCTTTGTACCACCTATGGCGATTAATTGCCAATCCATCATCGTCAATGTGTCCATTATACTTTATGTTTCTATCAACAAGTTTTTCCACACTTGCATATAGAAGGATCTTCGTCTTTTGCGTGTGATAGTCTTTTCCTACAAATGGAATAGTAGGGCTGACGAGTTCATTTGGATTTTTCAGTTTTGTCTGCGTCCAGGATAAAACACCAGCAGCCGATTGTTCGGCAAAGATTTGTCGATATGACTCTTTCAATTGGTCAACCAAGATTTTATGTTCCATAGTTTTATGATTTGTAGTATTGTTTTTTCAATAGATAAATGCGTATCCTTTCGACAAAGGCATCCCAGCGTAGTCGGAGGGTAGATGCTTGATCGATATTAGTTCTCTCCAGCCCCTCTTTCTCAACGGCATACGAATAGGCAACAGCTGCGTACACACGTTCGTCTGACCATCGTGGGTACTCCTGTTTATAAGCGTAATAGCGCTTGTTCAACCTTTGCCCTATGGCATTATATTCTTTAGCCTTTTCCGAAGGTACTTTTTGCGCAAAAGCCTCCTTGCCTATAGTCACTCTTGAAATGACTCTCGAAGGCTTTTTCGCTGTGTGCAAGTCCAATGCTGACGCAATAATATCGCTAACCTTATCAGCCATTCTATTATACAACCCTTGAAACTGCAAAGTACGTGGAACCATTGAGATACGATAGGCAGCAGGCATCTCAGGATCATCGAAAACTATTTTAGTTAAAAAGCTACCCAGTTCCTCATCGGGAGTGGCTTCAAAATCTCCAGCAACTGCACGGATTCGTCCTTCGTAAGAATCTTGAGCAATGAAAATAATGATATCCGGACGAAGGATCTTCAACTCCTCTTTCCATACGGGAAAGTGCTCCAGCGTCCGTTGGAAGATGAAATCATCGCAACCTTTATCCCAGCGCTTCCCAATCTTGACGATGTTCTGCGCCACGTATCCCACTTCTGGAAAACGCTTCATAATGTTCCATTGGAAGTTCCAATAAGGGGAGTTCTTGCCCGGTCTTTGTTTGCGATTGCTCTCCCAGTTGTGATTGACAAAGCCGTGATACTCCTCCATAAAAGTAGGGGGAGTAACGTCATAAGGTTCGCGAAACTCGCCGCCCCAATACTCGGCTTCCATCCCGCAGAACATCACGCGCTTGGGCGCGTTCTGATAATGTTGAGTAACTTGCAGCAAAAACGGATAAGCAGAAGGATGATTCTTCTCATCTGCCCTGAATACGTTCTGCATCATGTCATTCCAATACTTGGAATACAATTGTAATAACAGTTCGTTCATAGTGCAATTTTCGTTTTGACGCTGCAAAAGTACTACATATTCCTTTCACAAAATGAAAGCAAGTGCAAAATTATGCAAAAAAAATGATATACGCAAGTTTTTCCGCAAGGAAATTAAAATTAAATGAATTTTGAAAGCGAAAAACAAAAAATGAAATGAAAAAGCAAGCCAAAATAAAAAATGAATAGGTGCAGGTTCTTAGTGCCTGCACCTGTCCAATTACGTTGGACAAAAAACCTCCCAAGTTTTGAAGCTTGGGAGGCCCGGTAACTGCAAGTGCCTGTTTGGAATTATCGTTGGTAGGCTTTACCGGATGGTATATGCAACCGTGTAGCCGTAGCCTTGGCACACTTGGTTGCCTCGTATGGTGTAGGCTACATTATAGCCGTAGCCATTACAAACTTTGTCATCGCGTATGGTGTAAGCGACGCTGTAACCATAGCCGTCGCATATCTGATTGCCGCGTATGGTATAGGCTACGCTGTAGCCGTAGCCGTTGCATACCTTATCGCCGCGTACCGTGTACACAACTTCATAGCCATAGCCCCTGCAAATCTTCTTGGTGTTTGCAGTACTGCCGCCACCCGGACTGACGTCGGCATGTTCGCAGGCGCAGAACAGTATGGCTATGAGTATGTAAAGGAGTTTCTTCATTTCTTAATGTACCATTGCAGCGATGTATATATAATGATCAAGGACGAAACTTGGTGGGTATCCATGCTCCACATTGTGGATGATTTCACTGTCTTTTATGTGCGAGAATACCTCGCGTTTCTCTTCCTCCGTGAATGGTAGCCCATACCTGCAATCGTCGAGACCTTTTGATAAAGCCTCCCAGTACTCTTGACGGTGCTTTGCTAATTCTTCCGGACTCATTTTGCTTGCTTTTTATTGTTCAACCAATTGACTAAATTCTCACGGAGATGCTTGATATATTCCTCAATTATCTGTTCATGAGAAGCACCAGTATAGTCACAAGATACAAGCAGATACTCCGTGGCAAAGTCCGCCACAATTTCAGCCCCTTGTTTGGGCGACAAATTAAGCTCCTTGCCTTTAGCCGACAGGGTATCAAGGAGTGCGTTCTTTACAGCTTTCTTTATCAAAGCATCATTTTCCATACAACTTCTTTGAAATTTTCTGCAAAGATACAAAAAAAGTGTCCAATTACTTTGGACAGATTTCAAAAAAATGCAAAAAAAGTGAATTTTTTCACGAAATTCGCGATTTTTGGCGAAAATCGTCGTGAAAAAAGGCATTTTTTGCGTAGCGTTAGGGATTGGAAGGGCTATGGTATTGTGCAACAATGCGGAACTTGTGAACCCCTGCAAAGCCGGACGCTCGCAGGGTGTATATGCAGCCGGTACAGCAAAGGGCTGTAGT
>DEIW01000144.1:8745-9547 GCA_002352705.1 Bacteroidales bacterium UBA2764
GGGCGAACAAACGTGACAGAAAGTGGTAGACCGTAGGTAAGTATATAAGAAAAACCGCCGACTCGTCACGAGCCAGCGGTCTTGATTAAAGCGTTTGCTAACGAGCAGATGCTCGTCCGTGTAAATACCAACACGTTTAGCGCTGCAAAGTTACTACTTTTTTTTGAATTATGCAAGTTTTTAATTATATAAAGTCATTTTATGAAGTATTTTTGTCTCTATTTCACGGCGGGGAAGCAGCCGGAAACCAGCTTTGTGTATTATTGGCAATCCTTACGAACATCAACATTACCGGAACTTCAACCAGCACACCCACTACCGTAGCCAATGCAGCCCCGGATTGTAAACCAAAAAGAAAAATAGAAGGTAACTCCACACGAACACCATAGCTGTACAAGGTGCAGCCCCCAATAATAACAACAACTATTTAGATTAATTGTGGTTTTAACTCGTTCAGGTAGAATTCATAGAAACGGGCTTTTATCTCATCCCGCACCCGATGAAATTCCCGGTTGATAAACTCCGACGTTCCTGTTGCTTCCGAAGGGTCGTCAAATCCTATATGCAACCTGTTTTTTACTTTACCCATAAACATCGGGCAACTTTCATTTGCTCCACCGCAGACCGTAATGACATAGTCCCATTCCTGCCCTGTATATAGGTTTACACTTTTAGGAGTATGGCTGGACAAATCTATACCCATTTCATCCATAACCTTTACCGCCATCGGATTAACCTTTTCAGCAGGTTTTGTTCCTGCAGAATAGACATCCAGTCTGTTGTCAAATGATTGTAGAAAGCC
>DEIW01000072.1:0-12484 GCA_002352705.1 Bacteroidales bacterium UBA2764
ACGAGTGCGGAGTCACCGGTGATGTAGAACTTAGCCGGCTCTACTACAGGCTCTTCAGAACCATCAGCCTTGAATGCGAAAGAGTAGAAGTTAACGCCGTTAACCGGATAGGAAACAGCTACCGTACCTTTCTTCACATTTACATAGACGAAGTTGAATATCTTCGGATTAGTAACTCCCTCAATGGTATCTTTATCCAGAACCAACTTGTTGTAGATGGTATCGCCGTCTTGAACGAGGACAACCGTACGAGTCTCGTCAGAAGAAGTAGCAGTACGAACTGCTATACGGAGTTGTCCGGCAGCCGGAATATTGAGTTCCATGTTATTCTTGGAGGAAGATTTACCACCAGTCTGGAGACGGAACTGATAATCGTGACGGTCTGCTACAGTACCGAAGGAAGCGTTGTTAGCTGTCGTTTTGAGTTTATCATTTGTATCAACGCACTTGAGCGAGAACTCGCTGCCCTCTACAGTGAATACAGTGTCATTGAAAGCACCGGCAGCAGTTGCAGCAGTGAACTTAATCTCTGCCCACTCGTCAACTACCGGCTCTGCCGGTTTCTCCGGGAAGGCAACAACGAGTGTGCTGTCTGCATAAGTCCAAGTGAAGGTATATTCACCGGCTACATCTGCGGTCAGTTCAAAGTTGCGGAGGTTAACGCCGTTGATGTGTGCCACCTCGTTCCACTCACGATGGATGCCATAGAGGGTCTCGCCCTCGCCGTTCAAACTCAACCAATTGCCGTCGCTAACCACTTTGAACTCATATTTCTGAGCCTCCAGAGTAATCGTAACGCTTGCGCTCAAGCTGTCCGTAGCGTTAGCCATAATATTAGCCTCTGCGCTCCACTCGTTCATCGTACCTGCGATAGCTACTACCGGTAACTTATCTTCCGGCTCAACCGGAGCAACGTACTTGCCAAGGATCTGAGCGCTCATGCCGTTTGCACCCGTAAAGCTGTTTACAGCCTCAGGATCGAAATAGATAACTACGGTATCCAGAGCACCAATAGTTGCAGACACATACGAAGCATCAAATGTTTCGATATCTGCCCAAGCGAACCAAGAAGCACCTTCTTCACTCTCTGCGGTATTACGGTTAACGCCTTCGCCACCTACTACTACGTTGTACAACATATAGGTACCATCGTTCAAGGCCGTCATCTCTTTCCATGTCCATGCTTCGCCACCCCAGTTATTCTTGAGGTAATACTTAACCTCAACCGGAGCTACATAGAAGTCGCCATTCAGGAAGAAGAACTCGCCGTCATAGTGTACGTTTACTTCGCCTGCCTCGGTCAGCGTGAAGCAGATGTTGCCACTTTCGTCAGCCGTCAGACCCTTAGCAATAGTCGTCAGCGCGTCAAAGCCCTTCCATTGAGCAGCCTCGCCTTCGCCTACAACCACTTTCAGTTTGTAGTCGCCTGCAGCGAGGTTGAGCTTGTAGCTGGTCTCGGTTACTTTGATAGCGGCAGGATTCCATGCCTTGTCTACTGTCAAACCGGCATTCACAACGAGTGCGGAGTCACCGGTGATATAGAACTTAGCAGGATCTACTACAGGTTCTTCGCCACCTTGCTTCGGATAAACGGTTACATAGCGCAGATAGATACGCTCGCTACCGGTTTGAGCAATCGTAATAGCAGATACTTTGCCTTCCGGAGTAATCTTGCAATCCGTCGGAACTTTATTGCCTGCGGTCAAGTCGAACTTCGTTCCATTAACGGTAACCTCAGCAGCGTTTTTGCCATATTGGGTAGCGTTTACAATAATCGAATCCACCTCTACCGGAGTAGCCAATGTAAACTGAAGATAGCCCTTTACAGAAGTAGTACCAAATTTCAAGCTGGAGGTATTCTCGTCAATTATACGGGCAGCATATACTTTACTGATTGAATCTACGCTTGCGACGTAAGCTTTGCACTCATCCGTGAAGATGTCATCATCTTTCTTAAATTCATTAGAATTATCACTGCTGGTACCTGTACCTTTAAATGTCAGCATATAAGCGCCGGCAGGAAGAACCGCTTGTTTCTTCGGATATGCAACAGCGAGGCCTTCGGTAGCGAAGGTATAAGTGAGCACATACTCTCCGGCCTGATCAGCCGTGATTTTCATATTACCATTTCCCTCAGCAAGCGATGTAGTCGGGTTCTCACGTGTGATGGTAGCGCCATTGGCTTTCCATGCACCGTCGAACTTGAATCCAAACTCATAAGCACCCTCAGCCAATGTAAGCTTCAGTTCAGCCGTCAGTTTGTCCTCAGCAGCCGTGAACGGATCGGTGTCTGCCCACTCCCCGGCAAAGTTACCATGTAAAACAACTGTAGGCAGCACAACGAGGTCTGCGGTCTTTGTTGCAACAGCAGAAACCTTGTTCTCATTAGCGGGCTCGTAGGTGATAGTAATCGTATATACGCCCGATTCCGCGATAGCCAATTTATAATCCTGAGCAGGATAAGCCACATCCCAAGCGTGATCTTTGCACACTTTGAAATCAACAGAACCGGCTGCGAGCTCAAGTCCTGTTTTCTCCCACTTATAAGAACCATCCGCCTGCAACTTCATGTCGTTGGCTTTGTTCGTCGGATCCCAAGTGATACCGAAAGCAACTTCAGAACTGCCGGCTACCGTGTAAGAGGTTTGCGGAGTGCTTGAAACTTCTTTGTAGAGACTTGGCTTGATGTACTGCGCAGAAGTCTGTTCATTGTAGCACGAGAAGCAAGTCGAACCATTCTGATAAAGGATGTTACGAGATGTTTTTCCATTGCAAGTGATAGTCGTCACACCGTCTGCAATAGCGATCGTGAAATACGCATAGTCATCCAGATCAGCCACCACTTTCAGGTTATTACTACCCGTTGTGTTGGTTGCATTCAGATAACCTGCTGCACCTGCATAATTCTCTGTAGCAAACGTCCACGCATCCGCAGAACCACCGAGTGTAAAGACCATCACCGCGTCAGTTGCTTCCACAACTCCGTCAGTAACGGTAGCATCGGTAATCTTCCGGTTGTTCGCATTGCTTGTTGTGGCAATAAATTTGCCCGCAGCAGTGCCAATTACGTACTTAGCGCCCGCCTCCAATTGGGATGCGGCGGTCACCAACTCGTAATTCGCTGCCATCATGCTTCCTGCAAATAGAATTGCAGTTAAAAAAGAAAGAATCTTTCTCATGATACTTTGATTTTTAGTTAATAATGTTAATTAATAAAAAGTATAATTGTTATACTTATTGTCTTTTATGCGCAAAGAAGCCTTCAAATGACAAGTCTTCATCTAAGTCCGGCCAATGCAATCCAAAGGGCGAGCGGGTAAAATTCTTCCGCTCAGCGGGTGAAGCATTGCGTAAAGGTCTGTAATCCGCGAAACACTCATACGCCTCACGGCCGTCTGCTGTTCGAATCCAGATTGCAGAGTCAGTACACCATATATCCTGTACGCTAATCATTTGCCAAAGAATTGCTGCCAGTTCGTAGCTATAGTCTCTTTATTCTCCTCAACCAACGACTCTGCCAATTTTAACTCTGCCGGTTTCAAGCCTCTATTATCCAACAATTTCACATCGGGTACTACTTGAAAGCGCGCCTCTGCATCCCCTTTAATTACATGCACATGAATCGGCTCGTGATCGTTTGAATAAAACACAAAACGAAACCCGAATACGATAAACAGAGTTGGCATGATACTTTGATTTTTAGTTAATAATGTTAATTGTTTAATATACTAGATAATCTAGATAGACTAGATGACTAGACATTTTATAAATCGGGCACAAAGTTACAATAAAAAAATTATATATGCAAGAAAAAAATGTATTTTTTTGTAAAAAAAAGAAAGAGAAAGCACCTACGAATACATCGAAGGTGCCTGTCATCTTATAATAACTCCGGATTCAATATCCCCGTTACATCAACGCATCCGCGTACCGACCGCGTTGTAGCGGGTGTCGTTTCTCTCAATGAGGAGATGTCCGTTCTGTATTGACTTATGAGCGGAACGCGTCGTATTTGCTGCCTCTAATCCTTGGGTATAGGATGATTTCATATTCACCTTGATGTCCCGTCCCAGCGAGTTTTTCGCCTCCACATAGATATTGAGTTGGTCATCCACCGTGACCGTACCGGAAACAAGATACCATACTTTTTTCAGTCCTTCCTCGTCTTTGACAGCAGCGAGGGATTTGATATAATATCCTGTTTCATTATCGTAATTGCCTGCGTGTACCGTCATCGGTGTGCGAGAGTCATCAATGGTGTACTTGCCCGGCAGCAGCTTTCCTACCTTAACGGGCAGGGAGAAATCCAAATAGATATATTGGTTAGCCTCGTTGCTCCCGATCACATCCACGCAGTCATAGAGCTCCGCGAATTTGTCATCGAGCGTATAGGAATCATAATCCACGATAAAATCCGCATCTTCGTCGTACTTGTACAAATCAAAAGAGTAGATAATAGTTATCACATACGTATTTCCGTTATTGGCAAGGAGTGTCCCCCGGATGGTAACATCCCCTTTTGCATCCTCCTCCACCGTGAAAGAGCCGTCCGCGAAGGTTATGGAGTCATGATTCGCATAGGCAATGATATACGAGTAATCGGGCAGGAGATCGGAGACCTTATAGGAACCCGAAGCTACAGAAACATAGGTATCATTGGAGAGGGTGATAAAATATGCAGAATCCTTAGCCTCCATTTGCCACCAGCCTTCCTTATCACAGTAATCATACCAGTCCACTTTAGCAGAGGTCTTGGACGACCATAGCAGTTTAATTGTATCACTCTGAGCGAGTTGAAGCGATGCCATCATATTAGATGCGGCAAACAGGAGGGCAATAAAAGAGAAAATTTTTTTCATGGTTCATAATTAATTATTCATTTTACGGTGCAAAGGTACAACATTTTTTTGAGATACGCAAGAAAAAAGAGTATTTTTTTAAGTTGTATGGGTAAGGATAGCGCCCCCTGTCCCACAAAAAACAAGAGGGGCACCGAAGCGCCCCTCTAAGTTGACCCGCCAAGCATGGCGGATGATTGTCATAGCCAATGGCTATCAGCGGATAACAGCACCTTGTGCGTTGTAACGAACGCCGGCTTTCTCAATGATGAGCTGACCGTTCACGATAGACTTGAGAGCCTTAACGGTAGCGTTGACTGCATCAACACCTTCCGGTGTATCAGACGGAACAGTCATCGTGATATTATACAATGTGTTGTTGTAGCACAATACCGTAGCGGTAACAGTGTAGGAACCATTAGCATTAGCCACTACTTTAATAGTAGCCGAGAAAATGGATGGCACTTCTTCTCCAACCATTATTCCGGTATATTGCACATTAAGGTCTTCTTCTGTGTATTCACCGGCAATAGTTTCACTTTCGATATAGAACTGTACAAAATTCTTATCAGCGTCTTCTCCGGCAACTCCGAACATGGTATACATCTCGGTATAATCCGAAAGTTCGGCATTCGTAATGTTAATATTAACGGTTTTTTCAGCCGACGGATCTTTATAGGTGAGGTCGAAAATATAGTTGTTACCATCCGAGCCAACGAGTGTACCCTTAACCGTAACGACACCCTCATTGGAGATAGCCACCGTAACAGAACCGTTTTCGAAAGCCACGTCAACCGTGTCTTTTTCACCATAAATTTTGATATAAGAATAATCCGGATCCAGATCATCTACCGTATAAACTCCGGCAGTCTCGGTAGTAGAAACATTAGAGATGGAGAACTGATAAGCATCGCTGCCACCCATGATCTGCCACCATCCGTCTTCTGCCACAGCATCGGTCCAGATGAGCACACCCGGATCGGTGAGAGAACTGAGAGTAATCTCAATGTCCTGAGCCGGAGCTTTAGGAGCTTTCTTAACTTCTACGAAGATAGCGTTCTTTGCCTGCGGTTTGCCGTTGTGCTCACTATAGATAGCGAGTACGGTCAGTGTATCTTTCTCTGCCACATTGAGGTCAGCGAATTTCTTGCTCTCGCCTTCCGGAGTCAACAGACCGTAAACATATATAGTGTCGGTCTTATCAATGAGGTCGAAGTTACCATAAGTTGCGTTAGTGATGTTGGAAACAACACCGGTGAGGATGCAGGTATCTTTGGTGTTCTTGAGCTCGAGGAACTCAGCGATGGTCTTAGCACCGAGGTTCTGAGCAGGCTCAACTACCGGACGCTCAACAGCCTCAAGGATTTCAACGGTGCAGCCGGCAGCCAACTCCGGTGTGCTGGTCTTCGCATAATAAGTCAACTTACCCTTAGCCGCAACGAGGTCACCAACTATCACAGCGTCCTCTGCTTTTGCGATAGCGCATTTGTATGCCTCAAATACCTTACCACCGTCTTTGGAGTCAGCCATCCAGAAGCTCATCGAGCCAGATGCCCATGCATAAGCTATTTCAGTAACATATCCCTTAACGATTACCTCATCCGTCTTGCCGGCAGCAGCCAACTCGGCAGCTTGAGCACAGGTAAGGGTGTCAGAAGGAGTAACAGGGTCAACAGGGTCAACAGGGTCAACAGGAGTATCGCCGGCTACGTACTCAATGGTGAAATAAGCGATGTACTGTGCATTTGCACCATTCAGGAAATCGAAATATGACATTCCATCTACATTGAATGAGTAGATTTTGACATCTACAGATGTATCTTCGCCCGTATTGGACTGGCAAGCATACGTACCATTCGTTGCCTCAGGAGTTGTTAAAGCAGTCAAAGCATCAGCAGCTGTACCCGCGGACAAGGTAAACGGTTTGTCATTCTGGGTAGCAATAGTGATTGTCTTCAGACTCATCGCAGTGGTGTTTTTGAGTTCACCTGCGCCGCTTGCAGCTTTGCGGAACTGAATAAACTGCTTGGAAGCAAATCCTGCCGGGGTGCCTTTGGAGTTGTACATTGCACCACTGGAAGCAAAATTGATTGAATTAACGGTAAAAGTATTATCACCATAGGAGGATTTGAATTCCGCCGGAGTAATGGTAATACTCTCTGCCATCATGCTGCCTGCGAAAAGCACGGCAGCCAAGAAAGAAAAGATTTTTCTCATGTTTTAATGATTTTAGTTAAACAAAAAGTTAATTAATAAGTTGATTGATATCTTTTCCGACATACCGATATTACGAGATAGCGATATATCGACAGTTTTCAATTCGGGTGCAAAGGTACAACTTTTTCCCGAAATAAACAAATAAAAAATCATTTTTTTAGTCGAAAGTCGAAAGTCAAAAGTCGAAAGCTTATTTTTTATGCGCAGCGACGAATAATTGCACAGAATTGAAGATATTTTGCCAAAGGATATACGCCGCGGCTCCGAGCGAAGACATAGGGTCAAGGAAGGTGTTCGCCATCCAGACTCCGAGGGAGGTATTTTTTTGTCCGAACGCCTGCCCGGCAGTGATGGAAGAGACCCCTGCCATGGTTTTAGGTGCGGCAGCAGGATTGATGAGCACATCCTGATAGTCTTTTCCTTTGCTTGCTGCCGGCAGATAGTAGCCTATCAGTTTGCCCAGCCCGAACTGGATAAGGCAGGCGAAGAAAGAGCATATTAACAGGGTAAATATATTTGAGATTTGAAATTTGAAATTTGAGATTGTTGTGTTCGTTACTACCGCCATAAGAACGATGATTGAGGCGACCCAGAGATAGAAGGGGACTTGTGCCAAGCCCGGGGGCAGAACAAACTCGGGAACCCCACCCCGATTTGTTCTACGACCGTCCACTGGACGCTCGATTGGGCAGGGCCCTTCACCCACACAAGGGAGGGAAGCATATTTTCGTCGATAATAAGCATTGATTCCTAAACGCAGGAGCCAGGCAGCAAAGAACGGTCCGAGGAGGAGCGGGGCAACGCGGCTGAGTATCAACAGGAAAGCAGGGAGGAAAGTAGATAACCCCACCCCGACCCTCCCCTCAAGGGAGGGAGAAGTGAGAAGCGGGAAGGTAGCCGGTACGATGATAGCCGTAGCAAAATTCGAGAGAAGCGTGAAAGTCGTGAGGTTTTGAATAGAACCGCCCATTTTTCCTGCAATAATCGGCGCTGCGGTAGCAGTAGGCATGATAAAACACATGAGCAGCCCTTGCGCGAGAATCTTATTATGAGTCAGACACATGACTCCGGCATACGTAGCGAAGGCCAGAAACAGTTGTGCAAAGAGTACCGCCCAGTGCCATTTATGGAGCCGCAGATCCAAGGGATTGATTTTACAGAACGTAAAGAAGAGCATGAAAAAGATAAGCCACGGGAGCGTCGGCGCCAGCGGCAGGAATAATTTATAGCCCAGAGCTCCGATTATCATCGAGAGCCAGAGAGCGTTGGAATCAAAGAATGTACGAAGGGACGATGTACGATGTACGAAGGATTTTTTCATTACGGGATATGGTTTTAATCGACCATGCATGGTCGATACAATAAGCGATACTATGATTGCCCCCATTGGGCGACGATAGAGTCCATAATAGCGAATACTTCGGAGACTGTCTCGGCGCGTAGGAGGGCTATTCGTGTCTGTTTGAAGTCCGTAAGGCCTTTGAAGACCGGTGAGGCGGCGAAATGGCGGCGGGAATGGATGATACCTTTTCGTTCGTCATTACCGCACCATTGGATAGAGGCGAGGACGTGTTCCTTGAGGACAGCGACTTTGTCTGCAAAAGTGAAACCCCTCCCTGCCCCTCCCCTCAAGGGAGGGAAAGAAGGATCCAAGGCGGCTTTCATTTCGGCGAAGAGCCATGGTGCACCAAAGGTGGCGCGCCCAACCATGATGGCATCCACACCGTACCGCTCGAAACATTCCTTTGCGCGAGCGGGCGTACACACGTCTCCGTTCCCTATAATAGGTATATGCATGCGCGGGTTGTTTTTCACTTCGCCAATGAGCGTCCAGTCCGCTTCTCCGCGGTACATCTGGGACCGGGTACGACCATGGATAGCCAGTTCGGTGATACCGCAGTCCTGAAGGGCCTCCGCAAGTTCGACAATAAAGAACCCCTCCCCACCCCTCCCCTCAAGGGAGGGAGTGTTGAGTCCCAAGGGATTGAGACGGGGATGCAGGTCCGCTTCGTCCCATCCGAGGCGTGTTTTGGCGGTGACGGGTGTATGAACGGCATTCACGACAGCCCGTGCAATCTCCAGCATCTTAGGGACATCGCGGAGGAGCCCTGCACCGGCTCCTTTACCGGCTACTTTCTTGACCGGGCAGCCGAAATTGATATCTATAAAATCAGGTTTCGCCTGTTCTACGATGCGTGCTGCTTCCGCCATGGAATCGGGGTCTTTTCCGTATATCTGGATAGCCACTGGGCGCTCGGCATCATGGATAGTCAGTTTGCGTGTCGTAGAAGCGATGTCCCTTACGAGCGCGTCTGCATTGACGAACTCGGTATATACACGATCGGCTCCGTACCTCTTACAGAGAGCCCGGAAAGCAGGATCGGTGACATCCTCCATAGGAGCGAGAAACAAGCCGTGGCACGGCTTATTAGACCGTCCTTCGGACTGACAGACCGTTTCACTGACAGACCGTTCACTTCGTTCACTGATAGACTTTCTTCCATTATTTGTTAAGGGTAGGATACGAAATACGGTGATGGTTCATAGCGGTGAGGCGTGAGGTGAAGACGCGTCGTATATCCTCCACATCTTTGAAAGAGAGCGGCGTCTCAGCGAATTGTCCGTCGGCTATCTGCGCATCAATCATCCGGTTGACCGCCTCCGCGATAGATGCTTCGGAGAAATCCTCGAGGCTGCGGGAGCGCGCTTCAATAGCATCCGCCATCATGAGTATTGCCGCTTCCTTGGTAGTAGGTTTGGAACCGGGATAACGGAAGAGTGTCTCGTCCACCTGCTCATTAGGATGGGCGTTACAATAGGTGTTGTAGAAATACCGCACAAGGGAAGTGCCATGATGGGTAGTGATAAAATTGATAATCACTTCCGGCAGATGGTTCTTCCGTGCTATTTTCTCTCCCTCAGCGACATGCGAGATGACGACCTGCGCCGCGTCTCTTGGGTCCATCGCGAGGAGTGGGTTTTCCGCACCGTTCTGGTTTTCGACGAAATAAAGCGGGTCCGTCATCTTCCCTATATCATGATAGAGTGCGCCGGTACGCACGAGGAGCGCGTTTGCTCCGATAGTTTTGGCGGCTTCGGTAGCGAGGTTGGATACCTGCATCGAATGTTGGAAAGTCCCCGGAGCACGTTCGGCAAGGGTATGCAACAGTTCGGAGTTGATATCCGTGAGTTCCACCAGCGTGATAGAAGATATGAAACGGAATATTTTCTCAAAGGTATAAATCAGTCCGTAACATCCGACCGTCATGAGTGCGCATATGGCGAAATAGAGATACATCCACGGATCGATGGAGAGCCATTCCCCCGTCTGCGCGAAAGAGATAGCGGTGTATGAAACCACCTGTGCAAGAAGAATCCAAGCCGCCGTCTGGAAGAGCTGCGCCCTCCGTGTCATATCGCTGAGGGAAGAAACGGCAATCATACCCGTAGCAATCTGTATAAAGAAGAACTCCACAGGAGCGGGGACTACAATAGAGACGATGAGAATGGTTGTGAAATGCAGGAAGAGGGCAGTACGTGAATCAAAGAAGACACGTGTCAGGATAGGCACCCAGGCAAAAGGCACCAGATATACGGAAAGGTTGAATCGGAGTGCGAGACAAGCCAAAGCAATGACAATCAGCATCTGCAGACAGAAGAAAAGCACCGTAGCGGTAGAGCGCAGATAATTGGGTCTGAAGACATAGAGGTATATCACCAAGAGACAAAGGAAAAGGGCAACGAGAATAGCTTGTCCGGCGACGGAGAGCGCACGCTGGCGCGTACCGAGCGATTCATCCTCGTATGCTCTGCGCAACGATTGCAGTATCTGATAGTTACGCTCGGTAACTATATCTCCGTGGTCAATAATTTTCTCCCCTTTCTGCACCAGTCCCTGGGTAGGTACGAGCGATGCGATAAGTTTATCACGCATAGTGTTTGTGAGCGCCGTGTCGCGCTCCAGATTCACGGCACAGTCGTATCCGTAATGCTCGAACGCCGATTTGGGAGTATATATCTCGGAGAGGGGATAAGTCTTTGTGACCCGTCCCTGCAAGATGGCAATGCGGCTGTAGTTCTCCGCCTGCAGCCACTCCATTTCCTGCAGCGGCAGGACAGGCACCTGTCGCTGCGCTCCGCGTATATAATTATAGGAAGGAGCAAAAGTAGAGAGGAGTTGCGCCTGCTCTTTCTCGAACTGGTCGTCCGTTTTATAGATAGGGAAGTCGAAATCCGCAGTCAAGGCGGCGTATCCCCAAGGTTTTCCGACCTCAAAATGATAGCGGAAAGCGTTGTTGTATCTCGGGAAGAGCAATACAATCACCGCAGCGAGGAGGACAAAGACTCCCAGTCGCAAGACAGAACGCGTTGTTTTGCTATTAACGATGTTTTCATTTACTATTTGGCTATTTATTTTGCCATTCAGCCATTCTATCATGATCGTTTGGATTTAAAGAATTCTTGTATCAATTGTCGGCACTCCTGTTCAAGGACTCCGGAAGTGACGGTAGCTTTAGGATGAAAAGTTCTCGGGGCGTAGAGAGTATAACCTTTTTTAGGGTCCGGTGCGCCATAGACGATGCGCGCAATCTGCGCCCATCCGATGGCACCTGCACACATCGCACAGGGTTCTACCGTAACATAGAGTGTAGCATCCGGAAGATACTTGCCTCCTGTTGTTTGCGCAGCCGCGGTGATGGCTTGTATCTCGGCATGCGCGGTAACATCCCCGAGTGTCTGTGTCAGGTTATGTCCCCGCCCGATTATGCGGTTCTGCGAGACGATGACGCAGCCGATAGGAATCTCGTTAGCATCGAGCGCCTTTTGCGCCTCCGCGAGGGCGAGGCGCATGAAACGCTCGTCAGTGACAGAAGCCTTAGGGTCTTTAGAGTCCTTAAGGTCCTTAATGAAAACCGCCAACTCCTCGGGATGGGATTCAAAATGATTGCCGATGACGACGATGTCCGCGCCGGCGGCGTAAGCGGCATTCATAGCCTCCGGTGTACGAATCCCACCGCCGACGATAAGGGTGACGGAAGTGTTTTTCCGTACCTCGCGTATGATCTCCGGCGAGACGGGGGTTTTGGCGCCCGAGCCCGCCTCCAGATAGATTGCTTTTTTCCCCATCAGTTCGGCAGCGATACAGGTGTCGATGATAGTTTGAAGGTTTGAAGGTTTGAGAGGTTTCGTTCCCGTGACACGCATGGTAGAAGTCTCCACTCCTCCATCAATGAGGATATATGCCGTGGGGATGGCTTCCACCGACGAGTCATGAATGCGCCGTGCGGACTTAATCTGCTGGTCTACAAGATATTCCGGGTTCCGCCCTGAGAGCAAAGAGAGGTATAAGACTGCATCCGCTTCAGACGTGAACTGGTCTGCAGAACCGGGGAAGAGGATGATGGGTAACCCCACCCCGATTTGTTCTA
>DEIW01000072.1:12501-13844 GCA_002352705.1 Bacteroidales bacterium UBA2764
CGACCGTCCACTGGACGCTCGATTGGGCAGGGCCCTTCACCCACACAAGGGAGGGAGAAAGGGATGACAATTTATCTTTGAGGACCTTCACAAAGGCGGTCGTATCCCCACCGGTAGAACCACCAACGAAGATGTAGTCGGGATGGCAGTCCGGAGTGATGGGCAACGCGGAGAGGTCCGCTTTCTCAGGGTCCAGGAGAAGAGCGAGTTTTTTATCGCCCATACATGGTCGATGCAATATGTCGGAGTTGGTCATTTTGTCCATTCGAAGGTTTCCACCATTTTGACTATATCGGTGCGGAGGTATTCATATACGGGTGCGAGCGAGTCGGCATTGGGAGGGCAGTTGCAATAGACCGAGGCTCTGAAGAAATGCTTCACAGAGTCGGTTATAAAAAACTGGCACGAAGACGCCGTATTTCCCTCCAAATCAAAGAGAACGCCGTACACACGGGCTTCGGGATGGGTATATTCACGCTCGGGGATAGCATTCGCGAAAGACGCATTCCGATATACAAACTCCAGTGCGTCATTGGTGAGTTCGCGGAGGTTGTTTTTCACCGGTTTGTAAGAGCAGTGAATCGTAGCATCCAGAGCGGGGTAATAGAGATTGATCCAGAAGGGTTCGTCTGAACGGGGCTGCACCACCGCATTTTTCGAGAGGGCGAAGGTATAAGGATAAGCCTCTCCCCGACCCTCTCCAAAGGAGAGGGAGAAAGGTATATATGCGGTGTCGGGAACGGTGATACGATAGTAGCCATAGGGCTTGGGAATACTTCCTTTTGAGCACGAGACGCACAAAAGGAGAGGAAGGAGGAGCAAATTGAGAATTGAGAATTGAGAATTGAGAATTGACCCTAACTTATGATTTCTATTTTTTTGACAAAAGCCCATATTATTCCAAATTACGGTGCAAAGGTAGTAAAAATAATTGAGAATTGAGAATTGAGAATTGAGAATTTTAGTTTTTACAGAAGAAAAAGCGCTTTTTTTATAAAAAAGTACGCGTGCGCTTGCGTATATAAAAAAAAAGTTGTAACTTTGTGCGCTAATTGTGAAAGGGGGCAAAAGGAACGAGGAGTGCATAATAGGCTCTTAGACCGCTGATGATCTCGAGAATAACGCACTTATCTCGCACTTATCACGTACTAATCACGCACTAATCACGCACTAATTTCAGGGAAAAAATGTCGCCAGGCGACGTTTGAAAGATTGAAAGTTTGAAGGTTTAAAGGTTTGAAAGTTAGAAGGATGCCCTTATTCTCAAAATCCGGTGCAAAGATACGAAAAAAAATTGATATATGCAAATTTTTAGCAAGAAATGATGGAATGATGGATTGATG
>DEIW01000072.1:13942-14082 GCA_002352705.1 Bacteroidales bacterium UBA2764
TGATGGAATGATGAATGATGGATAACCACCCGGAAAAGACAAACCATAAAAAACACACCTATAAAAGAAGTATGAAAAAAAATACAAACAATTATTGCGTTATCATGGCGGGCGGCGTAGGCAGCCGTTTCTGGCCTTTC
>DEIW01000072.1:14145-14295 GCA_002352705.1 Bacteroidales bacterium UBA2764
GCAGTTTCTGGACTTCTTCGGCACGGGTAAAAGTCTGCTTCAGATGACAGTAGACCGTTTCCGTCCGTTGGTGCCGATAGAGAATATGTTTATCGTCACAAACATCGCCTACAAGCAGTTGATTTTAGAGCAGATTCCGGATTTGGGCGA
>DEIW01000142.1 GCA_002352705.1 Bacteroidales bacterium UBA2764
TTAATTGTGAATGCACTCATTGCACCACTACCAACATCCATCTTTTCGACATTAAAATTCAATATATATTGCTTCAAGTTATTTAAACTAACTTTGGAAGATGAAGGCATCATAACACATTTTTTCTTTCTCGCAACACTATTAAATTTGTCGCAGGCTAAACTCTCAAAATGGCTTATTTCAAAACCCTCAAAATCAGAAGGATGTACTTTCCTGAATTCTTGGATACTACCAAAGCGGTGCTCAATCTCTTTGTCGTTATAACCATATTCCACTATTTCTGCGTTATCGTAATTGAACTGGAAATACACAACGATGTCATCATCATACAGCATAGAAAAGTCACCGTCAACGAATACGACATTTTTAGGGAAACCTTCTATATAATGATGAATGTATGTACTCAAATAATTTGATGCGGTATCAATCGGATGCATTTCCTGTTGTTGTACTTGCGTTGTGGGTTGGGCTGTGTCCTCTTGATTATTCCTGAATACCTTTACCTTTCCACTCTTAAATACAATAGAAAGGATCTTTTGAAGCCCTAATACATACGTGGGGCCTTCTAAGTCATCTGCTTCTTTGTATTTGATCTCCGTTTCGGAAATTTCCAACACTTTAGCTTCAATCTTTTTCGCATCGCTTGTAATGATTAGATCCTGAGCACAAGCATAAGCTGTAATAAATAGCGCAAACGCGCAGAATAATAATTTTTTCATGAATTTATAGTTTTAAGTTGTACGTAAAATGGACGTTCCTTATCCCTCTGAGGCTGTGAGAAAAGCCCGTGTACCGATAAGTCACGCCCATCTATCTGTTTGAGTGTTCGGAAACACTAACCAACGCCTTCGATAATTATATGGCGACCGTGAACGGATCGACTTGCTTTACCACACCGTTCTCACTAAAGATGAGCGGCTGGTTATCGCGACGATGTTGCTCTACCACCTTGCGATAGGACTGTTTAAGGCCTATACTTAATTTGGTTTCTAATTCACGCTCACTCATATCTCGCATCTAGATTTTAGTGCTTTTTATTTCACTTCCTGCCCGGACGGCGTATAGACCTTTTCGCCGCGGAGAATATATAGTTGACCGTTCCGAAGCTGTTTGCCGGTATTGATTTCGGCAGAAGATGGGATAGGGGAGAAACCGGTAGGAGTATCCATCGGACGAACGTACTTGTAAATGGCTACGTCGTCCTTGTCGTCACTCGTGGTATAGAACGTAGTGGAGTCCTGCCATGCCAGAGCTTCTCCTTGCGTTTCCTCCTGATAGGCGGCTATCTGAACGGGTTTGCGCAACGCCGTCTGGCTTAAACTCTCTGTCCCCTGACGCTCCCATAACAGTACATAGGGTTTGCTCTNNATAGCCATCCACTTACCATCCGGGCTAATATCTCCGCCTGTGCAATCGTTGAATTTTGATCCGTTACCCAATCCGGTCACTTTGGTCAGAGTCTGCATGGTAGTGCCGTAATCCGTGCGGAAAGGTATTTTATAGAGGGTGCAAACGGCTTTTTTGACCTTATCAACGATGTAGAACATCTGCTCAACAGGATCGTACATGAGAGTCTCTGCATTGTGCGCGTTGCCGTCGGGAAAACCGAAACGGATATATTTCACGCTTGCGTTCTTCGTACCGGAAGCAATAGCCGGCTCTTCGAAATAATAGATGTAATAGTTATCTTTGTACTCTCCGTTATTATCGCCGAAGGCTCCGATAAAAACATAGTTCTTGTTGTTATATACACCGGTAGCGATATCCTCCCAGTCGTCGCGTCCCGGATCGTCGGAAATGGTTACGGTCATAGCCAGCGTGCCGTCCGGCTTAACCGCTACGATCTTCTTGTTGGAGCCGGTGTTCTCATCGCCGTGTGCCCATAGATAGCCGGGAGTCGTTCGCGAACAAGCCAAACCGCTTGTCTCCGGCATGACACTCTTCTTCATAGTACCGCACTCACTACGAGTGAATTCATTGTTCAACTCAAGAGTTGTTCCATCATAATTGATGCCGGTAGCAGACCATGCTGCAACTGCCGTCATGAGCCCGCAAAAGAGCCATATAAATCTTCGTTTCATGTGTTTGGATTTAAAAAAAATCGCACAAAGATACAACTTTTTTTTGATATGTGCAAGTATAAAAGCAAAATAAACCCCAAAAGTGTTTCACTTTCGGGGTCAATTCATTAATAATGGAGGTTGACTGCGATTCCTACGACGTCATTCTTGCGCGAGTAGTTGACCGTGTAGTCCATGCCCGGAGCAACCTCGGTCGTCACTTTGCGATGCCCATAGAACGAGTGCATGTAACCCAGATCAATATTCCAGTGGTCATTAATATTGACGCGGAAGCCCATCAGAATTGAATAGCTGTTTACCTGGAAATCCAGATCCGACATCTCCTTGTCTCGCATGTTGTAGAAACCGCTCTGGTATCCGCATGAGAAAGTCAGATATTTGATGATGTCCCATTCCAAACCGAAACAAGCCTCATGCGTGCCCGGGTTATCTTTATTGAGCTTATGACCTGCGATATTCTCACGCTCTGCGTGCTTCTCGTCGAAATAACGATAGGACAAAGCCAGACGCAAAGGCTGAATAGGTGCGTATTGCAGACCCATCATAAAATAACCCGGAATATCGCTGCGGAAAGACTCACCATCCTGTGCGTTCTTCAAGCGTTCTGCTATCTCGCCCGTGGATGCGGCGGGACTATTATGCGCTTTCGTCTTCATCTTTAGATAGGTCTGGAATTGCCAGCGGGCACTAATGTTAAATTTCTCATTCAGGCGATAGTCGATACCAATAACAGGTGTTGCGCCAAAACCCTTCTGGGTGCAATCCAATAAAACATTCGGGATAACTTGCGGACCCAGAACGGTATTGATCTGAATATCACTCAACCCACCATCGTAACTGTTGGTCGCATATACGGTCTGCAAACCAAGTGCAACCGCCAAATGATCCTTAATAATCTCATAACTCGAACCCAAATAGATTCCGAACTGGTACGACTCTCCGGTAATATCGGAATACATACTGTACGATACCTTTTGACCGGTTTTCTGCATCGCCTGAGCTGCTTGTGCGGCTACTAACTGCTCCAACAGACCGATACCGTCACGGAATTTGCATTTTCCGCCACCTCCAACGATATTAAACGACGCTTGGATATTCCATCGATCCCAGTTGTAGGCTATGCGTGCACTCGGGATAACCGGAGCAAAGGCTTTTCCTTTATATTTGACCGTAGATTGACCTAAATGATCTGCGTTCAAGGCAAAAAGCGGGAAGGTGGACTCGGTGTTGCGCTCCTGTATGGCGGTCTGGATGCCGGCGGAAGCGTGAATACCGTTCGGCAAGAATGCGGTTCCTGCCGGGTTGAAATA
>DEIW01000183.1:0-510 GCA_002352705.1 Bacteroidales bacterium UBA2764
GATTTTCCTAAAGCACCTTCAGCGGAGTCCACGCATATAAACAGGTCCAGTTTCTTAGAGCCATTACGCGTATCAAACCAATAAGAAGAAGTTTTAAAATAAGAACGATAGATAGACCATTGTTTGAAATATATATCGTGATTTCCGGGGGTAACAAACACTGTGTCACCAATAGATTGTCCATCGAAATGAAGGATACTATCAGCACAAGGGAAATTCAACTGAGCATCAATAACATCTCCCAAGTGAAGGGCGAACTTCGGTGCCGTTTCAGCCTTATATTGCGCCATAAAATAATCCAGATTGCGATGGGTAGAACGCGTGATATGGCTATCCGTACAGACGTATATAACATAGTCATCCGTAGTCATATCAAGATGCGTTATTCCCGCTATATTGTTATATTCCTGCGATTGCGTAAAGCGCGTATTCACCGTTTCCCCATTCGGAGAAAACATACCTGCAAAATCATACGTGGAATCTTTGGAACAAGAGGTCAGAAGGAAGCAT
>DEIW01000183.1:520-28373 GCA_002352705.1 Bacteroidales bacterium UBA2764
CCAGGTAAAAAGTACAAAGTAATATTTATACATAAAGAAAATTCTCATTGGGCGAAGGATTTAAAAATAATAAGAAAAGCCGGTTCGGAAAGTAGCCCCATAGAAAGTGGCATCCAGATGGAACATACCAGTAGGCTTACATTGTGCTCCAAAATTGAGTCTCCAATGATCTGCCACATCGTAGTAAGCGCCTATCATAAACAGAGGTTGCCACATACGTTCCATATGACGATCATCCACATTGCTGATACAGAAAGAGAGGTTCCAAGGGTTATCCTGCGGCCGGCAGAAAACCTCTACACGATACAAGAGATTGAAAGGTTCCACGACATAGGTATCATTAGAATGCCAAGATCTATCCCAGTCATCCAGTACGCGTCCAAAGACGCCGAGGGTAACAGACACGTAATCCATCCTATACCCGAGCGCAAGAGCCGCAGTGATATCCCCCATTCTATTCCGGGCTACAGCCCGATACATCAAATCGGTCTCTACAAATAGTTGTCCTACAGGCAAATCAAATTTAGGGCGCAGATAAACAGCCCCGGAATATACGTTCGCCGTTGACAATTGCCATTTTGACTCCATCTCGAAATGCGGATTTATCGGCATGAAAGCCTGGACATCCAAATTTGCATGATGGCCCCAAGTAGTATTGTAACCATATTCCGCCATTGCAGTAATGGCATAGTTACGGGTATAAAAGCCCGGTCGGGCAGCCATTATACAAAGCGGGCAAAAGAGCGCCCATAAAAAGATAAATTTTCTCATAATTGTATTACCGTTAATCCCGCGCCGCCATGGTTCACATCTCCATCTCCAAAATCCAGAGGTACTTGTCCTCTCTTTCGTCGCTGTCGATTCAAATCATTCAGATAATCGCGGGTGAGTTGTTTGAGCGCTCCCGTGCCTGTTCCATGCAGGATAGTTACCTCTCCAGCACCGACCATCAGCGCATCGTCCATATATGCTATCAATTTTTCGAGCGCCTCATCCACCCTCATTCCACGTATGTCCAACGTGCGTTCAAAAGAAAGGGTACGCTGACGAACCGTAGAGCGGACAGATATATTACTTTTAGTTTCCTCCTTAGCCATTGCCTTCCCCAGTTTACGGAGTTCCGAGAAATCGCGTAATACTTTGGGCTGAGAGGAATTGGAGGCAGCCAGGGACGATTGGGATTTCCCAGGTTCTTTTGTGACCTTTACCTTGAGAGCCTCCACCTTTTGCCGTGCGGCTTTTGTTTTCTCCTTGTCCGCCTTGGCTTCTTTTATTTCCCGGATAGTCCGTTCAATGGTAGCATTCGATTGCAAAAGTAATTGCTCCGCTTGTTGGCGTGCTTCCTCCAGCATCTCTCGTTTCTGGGCCTTAATAGCACTCATCTGTTCTTCATATCGGGCTATTCGTTCCTCCAAGGCTTTTTCTTTTTGACGAATAGACTGGCGTTTGTTTTCCCAATATCTCTTATCCCGGGCTATATCCTGCAGCTGGCGGTCATAATCTATATGTTCTTCACCCACCATCTCCGAAGCGTACTGAATGATTGATTCAGGGAGTCCCGTCTGGCGCGCTATTTCTATAGCAAAACTACTGCCAGCCTGCCCAATTGACAACTGGAAGAGCGGTCTCATCGCCCCTCTGTCGTAGAGCATAGCTCCATTTACCACGCCGGGTGTTTGTTCTGCAAAATGTTTGAGATTCGTATAATGGGTTGTAACGAGTCCGAACACATGATTCCGTACCAATTCGCGAAGGATAGCCTCAGCCAGTGCACCACCAATAAGAGGTTCAGTACCCGAGCCCATTTCATCGATGAGGACCAAGGTTTGGTTATCCGCCTGACGCAAGAATGCCTTCATATTCCGAAGATGCGAAGAATAAGTAGAGAGTTCATCCCTGATTGACTGTTCGTCCCCGATATCTATCATTAGACGTTCGAACAGTCCGGCTTTGCTTTGCTCCGCCACAGGAACCAATAATCCGCATTGCAACATATATTGCAGGAGTGCAATGGTTTTGAGGCATACCGATTTGCCTCCGGCATTAGGTCCCGATATGACCAACATATAATTATTCTCAGCCGATAAGCGAATAGTCAACGGAACGACTTTTTTCCCCTGTTGTTCGTAATGGAGCCATAGAACAGGATGACGCGCTTCCGCCCAGTCTATCATCGGCCGGTTTATCAACTCGGGTCTAATCGCATGCAAGGTATTTGCGAGCGACACCTTAGCCATAAGGAAATCCACCTCCGCCAACATTGACTGACTATCCAGAATCACTTGCGTGTTCGGGCGCAGACGGTCTGTCACCGCCATTAAAATACGAACCCGTTCGCGTCGCTCCGCTCCCTCCAGTTCCCGAATATGGTTATTTGCGTCCACCACCTGCTGCGGTTCAATATAGACTGTTTTTCCTGTAGCAGACTCGTCATGAACGATACCACCAATTTTCCGCTTATATCCGGGTGGCACAGGGATGACCAATCTTCCTTCCCGTAATGTAGGAGTAGCATCAGCATCCACCAATCCATCTGTTTTAGCCTGACGCAGGATAGAAGCCAGTGTCCGTCCGACAGATCCCTGCAGGTTGACCAACTCCCGCCGAATACGCGCGAGTTCAGGAGAGGCATTATCCGCCAGTTTACCATACTTATCCAATACCGCATCAATATCCCGCACCATTGCCGTCAGCCCACAGGTCCGGTTCGCAAATTCCTTAAGAAGCGGATACCTTGTTTCATCCATGGAAGAAAAAAACGTATCCAGTTCCGCCGCAAAAGCGAGTGTCTTCCGCAGTTCATCCAATTCCGCCTCATCCAAGAAAAGCCCCTCGATACGGATGCGAGCAATTGATTCTCTCATATCATGAATCTCGCCACGAGGGAAGGTAAGCATCGGATCGGCTTGTGCGAGTCTCATCTGATCCGTTGTCCGGAGGAGTCTATCTACCGTTTCGAAATCAGTCTCCATCCGCATTGCGTCCACCTGTTCGCGTCCGAGTGAGGACGAACAACGACGGAGCAGTTCATCGCGAATAACAACGAAATCAATCTTTGATTCTATATTTTCAGGATAGAACATTACCAATTAAGAATGAAAGTTAACCGAGTATACGACAATCTCTAAGAGCAGGAGCCCCAACCGCTTCATTGAGTTTTCTGACCAATTCGAATCGGTTCTCAAAAAGCTGAGCCTTGAGTGCGGCGGAGTTGACTCTCACGACAAGAACCCCGTCCTTGACCTCCACGCTACGTGTGAGTTTACGGACCGTTTCTCCCATAACCTTCGGCCACACTTCCTCGATCTGTACGTCCAGCACAGATTGCTCCAATCCGGTCTCCCGGATATAAGAAATAAGGGCTTCGCCGATAGATACAGAGTTAGTGGACATTATCGTCCTCCTTCGTTTTCTTCAAATAAATCTTTTGGCGAGTACGGAAAGTACGGATAGAAGGATCCAAGTCGTTATATTTGAGTATAGCGGTCAGCGAAACTGCTTCCTCCTGGCTAAGTTGCCAGAGAGACTGACCTGTATGAGTCCACACATACTCATTGGCACCTACATTTCTCTTGGAAGAGAGATATATCCGATCCCCTTTCTTCAATTCCCGTCCAAGGGCGTCGTTGTCTTCTCTCAGGTCACGCTCCCTAACGTTAAGACGAAACGCCACATTTGAATAGGTATCCTCTTCGCGCGCGATGACATAAGTGACTCCATTACACTTCTTTTTAGGATGCATAAGTAAGAAACTATCACGTTCTTCACGCGCCGTCAGGGGCTCTACATAAGGAGGTTCCGGATCATTATGGATAACCATAATAGGCTCGTTTTTCTTCACCACTGTTGCTTTGAGCGGCCGTTTAGGCTGCTCCTTAGCAACCGGCGCAGATACAATTCCTTCACGAACCGGGACAGGCACACCGACGCCCAAAGTATCCAGACGGTAATCCTTAATGATTTTAATGAGTTTGTGAGGATAGAGAGGATCGGTTGCATAGCCACACTGACGAAGGCGGTACGCCCATCCCTCATAGTCCTCTACGGCAATCTCGAAACAGGTAGCGTATCTCGGGCGTTGAAGAAAAACGGAGTGATCCTTAAAACTCTCCGCAGCATCCGCGTACTGCCGGAAACACTCGCCTTTGCTATCATCATCATGATAATAGACCCCTCCGAACCAGTCACTGGTACATTTGATTCCGAAATGATTCTTGGCATTCTCCGCCAATTCACTCTTTCCTGCGCCAGACTCCAAGAGAGCCTGTGCCATAGTGATAGAGGCAGGGATTCCATAATCTGCCTGTTGCTGAACAGCCGTTTCTTTCCACTGGTCAATATAATCCAGATAAACTTGATTTTGATTTTGGGCATTCAATGCGACAGAAAGGCCTATCGCAGCAAAAAAAACTAAGGATTTGCGCATAACACGTTTCATTTTTACGAATTATGGCGCAAAAGTACTAAAAAATTTGCATATATGCAAAAAAAGCAGTAATTTTGTGCGCAAAATTGCAGTTTTTATGAAAAAATACGTATTTATCTGTTTTTTAGGAATCCTTGGGACCCTGCTTTCCAGTTGTAAAGATGATTCCGTACAATGCAATTACCACTCCGACACATTAGATTTAACTGTTATGCACGAAGATTGGCAGTTTGACGAGGAGACACAACAATTCTTCTATCATTTTGACGTACCGGAGATAACCGCCAAAGTGTATGACAACGGGAATTGGAGTATCGGACGAGAGTACAACAAAGGTAATAAGAACGCATACCAAGTAGCGCTTCCTATGAGTTCGTACAAGGCGGATACCCTATCTGATAAAAGCGTAGTTTACTACACAGAGCACATCGACTACCGTGTAGGTATCGGGTATGTAGAGATACAGCTGACCAACTCAGACTATGCTTATTTCAAAGACGAGAAAGGTTATCTAATCAATCCGGAAGATATGTATTTCCGATTGCAGTTGATATATTAACCCTTGTAAACTTATTCCAACTCCTATATATATATTAGGTCCCTGCAGTGCCGAGAGCCGGGAGCAGGTATTACTCACCGCACATCAAATAAAAGAGGTATGCGGTGAGTGCTCGTTTATCTTCCGCGCGGGTGCGTGGAAACCTCGAACCAGTCCCGAGACCTTTCAAGGAGCAGGTGAGCGAGCGTTAGAATGGCTATCCGAGGTTAAACACCAGTTCGGCATCCCAGTAGCGACAGAAGTAGGGAGCGGAGAGCATGTAGTAGCCTCTATCCATGCCGGCATAGACTACTTATGGATTGGTGCCCGAACAAGCGCCAGCCCGATGACGGTTCAGGAGATTGCAGATGAGATAGACAAGCATGCAATAAAAGGAATCTTTATCAAGAACCCCGTTAATGCCGACAGTGATTTATGGCTCGGTAATATTGAGCGTCTGGAGAAGACAGGCGTCCCAGTAGCTGCGATCCACCGGGGATGCAATCATCACCCCTGTTGGTACATGGCTCACCAAGTACGTCTCCGGCGGCCGGATATACCGATGTTGCTTGATCCCAGTCACATGAGCGGAAAGGCCTCCGCTGTGCCCCAGTTAATACCAAAAATAGCATCATTAGGATTAGACGGAGCGATGATAGAAGTACACTATAAACCGGAAGAAGCATTATCCGATAGTGTACAGCAGATAACCCCGACTTTCCGTCGAGACAACCTCGATGTAATCCTATCCCAATCGTCTCTCACGAGTGAGATTTGCCCCGCCGACGAAATGAAGGAACTGAATTGGCTACGCTCAGAGATTGACGAATTAGACGACAATCTATGGGAAACTATCGCAAACCGGATGAATGTAAGCAAACGTATCGGGGAATGGAAAAAGGCGCACGGCGTCTCCCCTTTACAGCCGGAACGCTACCAGCAAATTGTCGAGCAACGCACGGAGTGGGCTGCCCACAACGGATTAGAGCATGGATTTGTGGTACAATTATTGAATGCCATCCATGAACAAAGCCTGAGAATGCAGGAGTAGGTGAAAGATGAAAGATGAAAGATGAAAGATGAAAAGTGAAAGTTAAGAGATGAAATTGAAATATTATATCACATTATTACTACTGAGTGTAGCTGCGATAGTTACAGCTCAGGAATCCCCGCAGAGAACAAGTATATCCGGAACCGTTGTAGACGGTGATACCGGAGAGACTCTGCCATTCGTACAGATCTACTTTCTCAAATCTACGACGAGTAAAGGCATGATTCCTTCAGAAGTAGGAACGACATCCGATATTGATGGCAATTTCACCATCAGTAACACCTCCGGTTACAACACGCTTAATTTCCAGATGTTGGGTTACAAAACGGAGATGCTGACACTCCGTAAGGGTCAAAATCGCAAAGAAGTGAAAGTAAAGATGACTCCAGATGTCTATGGATTACAAGATATCGTAGTCACTCCGAAGAACCGTAAACGGGATTACAAACGCAAAGGCAATCCGGCAGTAGAGCTAATCAAGAATGTGATTGCCAACAAGGAAAAGCACTGTGTACAAGAAGCGGATCAATACACCGCTCAGACCTATTCCCGCATGTCCTTTGCATTGGATAATATCAAGGTGAATTGGGACAAACCCTTCTGGAAGAAATTCATATTTGTCAAGAAATACGTAGATACCACCGGCGTCTATCCCAGCGTGACTATCAGTATCCGCGAGCATCTCAATGAAGAGTATTACCAACGCAAGCCGCACCGAGAGAAGAAGATACTACAGAAAAAACGTATTTTCGGCGTGGAAGACTTGGTATCCTCGGGGTCTTTCCAAGAGAACATAAATGCCATTTTCAAGGATGTAGAGATCAATGACAACAGCATGAACCTGCTTTTCAACCGGTTTGTATCTCCTCTGAGTTCCACTCTCGCAGTAACGTTCTATCAATACTACATCATGGATACCATCATGGTAGACGGCTATCCATGTATAGATTTGGCCTTTGTTCCTGTCAATTCCGAGAGTTACGGATTTACGGGTCACCTCTATATCGTAAATGACAGCACATACCGATTGAAGAAATACGCTATTAACGTTCCACCGGATATCAACCTCAATTTCGTAAGCAACTATTCCGTAGAGCATAGTTACAAACAGTTGGAGAACGGGATGTGGGCTCCAGACCGAACGAGTACCTACGCCAAATTCTATGTATTAAACAACAAGCGTGGTATCTTAGCCCGTCAGACAAAGATTTATACCAATTGGGACTTAGACACTCCGATACCCAAAGAGACTTTCTCCAGTCTGACCGCCAACGAGGTAGAGACGAATGACTCCACCGCGCAGCGTCTCGGCGCCGCGGCATGGGACACCCTTCGTCCGGAACCGTTGAGTTGGTACGAGAATTCCGTGTATGACTTAGTACGAGAAGTAACCGCCAACCAGACCCTGGCGAATATGATTGCCGCAGTAAATGCCTTGACAACAGAATTTGTAGCCACTACCCCAGCCCGAGATTTGGACTTAAGCAAGTTTGATTTTGGTCCTATCTATCAGTTTGTAAGCTGGAACATGTTGGAAGGTTTACGTGTGCGCGTAGGTGGAACGTCCACCGCCCGGCTGCATGACCAGTTCTTCTTCCGAGGGTATGTAGCATATGGATTTGGAGACAAGCGTCCCAAATACAACGGAACGCTGATATACACTTTCGACAAGCACAAAAACCAGCCATATGACGGATTGCGGCATCATATCCAAGTAAGTGCCCAATACGACGTAGAGGAGCCCGGTCAGTTGACGGATGTCATCCGGCGTGACCATATATTGATGTCTATCCCGACCAGTAAACCTACATTGGGATTTGACCAATATGTATTCCATGCGAACGTGGAATATATGAAAGAATGGCAAAACAAGTTCTCAATCCGCACAGGTTTTGATTTTAGCAATAATGAGGCCGCCGGTTCCCTTAAATACGAGCGTGTCAACTGGAGTCCGAATATCAGTGCGACCGATACCACATGGAGTAAAACGACCACCAATATCGGTTCTTACCGCAACTATGAAGGGCATATCGAATTCCGCTATTCCCCGGGAAGCCGTGTATATATAGACAGGATGGGTATCGAGAGTCCTTTTGCATTAGAGAAGGACGCGCCGACTATCAAACTGACTCACTATGTAGGTTTCTTAGATGACCGACATAACGGTGGCGACGGTTTCATCTACAACCGCACGGAAGCGATGTTTGACAAACGGTTCTGGTTCTCCGCATTCGGTCACTTGGATTTACGTGTCCAGACCGGTATGATTTGGCAGAAAGTACCTTTTACCAAACTCTATATCCCAAGTACATCTACCAGTATTTTCCTCGCCCAGCGGAGTTTCAACCTCATGAAACCGATGGAGTTCATGATGGATATTTATGCATCGGTATTCGCTACTTATTATTTCAAAGGCTGGATATTAAACCGCATCCCGGGCATCAACAAACTTAAGTTACGCGGCGTAGTAAGTGTGTCCGCTATCTATGGCGGTTTGACGAAGAAGAACAATCCGTTTATAGAAACAGGCAACGGCTTATACGAGTTTCCACAGAGCGGTGTCTTTGATGACAATGGTTATTGGACTGCGGGTCGCACATCCTCCCCGATAGGCAAACTTCCCTATATAGAGATTACCGCAGGATTTGAGAATATTTTAAAGTTTATCCGTATTGATTACGTACGACGAATTACGTATAATGACTATGAGCTGCCGTTCATGATTCAGAACAGTCAAGGCGAGATGGTTCCCGCACGCCGTCGTATACCGGCATGGGGTCGCAACGGCGTAAAAATCACCTTCCGCCTATCATTATAATCACTATAAAAAACACAGAGAATGAAACGCACGATTATCCTAAGCGCTTTTCTCGTACTTATCACGGGTATGTACGGCCAGACAGTACGAGAGAAAAGCCAAGCGTCACTACAAGAGACGAAAGAGAAAGTAAAGGCCTCCCTTCAAGCGACCCAAGAGGCTCTCGTCAAATGGGATACGGAGACGTTATTAGACTCCTTGGATCAAGAGGAACTTCCAAAACTCGTTTCGGGCGGTGTCCTTGCCGGTGCCAACCTCAGTAATTTCATCATCTCAAGGAATCACCACGCGATGAACTCCTACATGCGTATCGGTGCCGAGTTAGGCGGCTTTATTGATTTCTCGCTCAGCAAACATTTTGCTATTCAGCCACAAGTGCTATTTACCGCCCATCAAAATTATTTTGCAGTAAAAGAAGGGGATGATGTATTCAAGTTGAACGGTCTATGGTCGTTCGGTATGGAAATACCTATCTATTTCTTAGGCCGTTTTGGAAATCTACGCCAAGGTTACGTACAATTCGGCGGAGGCATATTCACCCACTTCACCTTTGCTTCGAACACGGGCAAATACAAGAACGCAGACCAACCTATCACAGAAGAAACCACCACGCCTATTCCCAAGAAGGCCAATTCTAACAATACAACCGTATTCAATTATGACTACAGCCGTCTCTATACGCTACACAACAATCACTTTGGCGTATGTGCGACAGTAGGATACGAATTCAAATTTGGCATGCAAATCAATCTGCACTATAAAGTCAGTCTATCCGACATAGCCGGTTTCTATAGCGAGATGAAAGGTCAGGACGTAGCCAAAGCTGTGATATATCCCCAATCAATCAGCTTGACTGTAGGTTACAGGTGGAGATAATGACATTTACCATTTGGACATTTACCATGTACCATTTCTTTATTCACTTCGTTCATACGATCTGCTTCGCCGTATGGGTCATTTGGAGTTAAAATAGTTATTACGGATCAGACGATCGGACAAAGGAAAGGCTTCATCCTCCGGGATGGGTCTTTTTTGCAAAGTATCCATGAGGTTAATACCGAAACTGCGCCAGCGATAATTTTCTGCACCGACAAGCGCACGATATGTAGGATAGATATCCATCTGGTAGCAATCCTCCGTATAATGGGGGTTACCGGTTATCTTGGGCGAATAGATAATCAACGGAAGACAATCATCCATAGGTGTCAGTTCGCCAATCCATTTATTATCCGATGAAGCGTACTTATTACTCCACCGGTTCGCATAACGCTGCATCTGTGCCCGTTTCTCATGATGCAAAATACGATGATCTCCCGTAAAGACAATCGTATATTGTTGCAGAACGGAGTCTGTTTCAATTTTCCTAATAAAATAGCCTAACCCATCATCCAAAGCATTGAAACCACGAATGAAATTATACATCACCCATGGCATTGTCCGAGGGAGTGTCAGACGGCTATATTTCTCATTCACAAAGGGCGCATGGGTAGATTGCGTAATACACTGGATATACCGATATCCATCATCCACGAGACTATCCAGTTTGCAAAAGAGAACCGTATCTATATCCGAATAACAGATTGTAGAATCATAGCCGTAAGCAGGAGACATCTCTGTTTGATTCCAGACACAGGTATCATGCGGAAGGAGACAGATAGCGCTATCCGGCGCCAGTTTCATTATTGCAGGGAAGGTATTATGCGGATAATGGAGACAAGTAGCTCCAGCATTAATAGGCAGAAGCCCCGTATTGACAATCATTTGTCCATCTGCAGAAGGAGCTCCAACTATCTGCGTATGAATCTTATTCGCGTAGAAAGTATGTTCATTCTGCGTCAAACGGTATAGGTTCGGCATGATTTGAGGCGTGACGACCCAGTTTTCCAGACTCTCAAGAAGGACAATAATCAACGGACTGTCAAGGGTCACCGAATCCTGGCCGTTATCCAGATGCGCCATCACCGAATAGTCATGGTGCGTAAGAGGTCTTTGGGGTTGGATGCCATTAATCATCAGATAATAATCGGAGGTGATATATAGCGGCGAATAGAGGACAGAGGTGTTCGCTACCGTAGTCGGGAAATGTGTACCATAGACAGGCTCCCTATGCTCACGTATAAACGGAGCCGCGTCGTATTTGGTCTCCGTGTGAGTAGTCTTATCTTTATCATTGACATAAAGTGCCTCAGCCCCCAGTCTAAGCCCGACAGCCAAGACGAGGGTCATAAGCCATGCCCACCAGCACCGCTTGCTTTGTGTCGTAAAGAAATAGATACAACTGAAAAGGGCAGTCAGACCATAGAACAAGAGGTCAATCCACCACTCAATATAAATCAGCACAGACCAGAAATATCCGTGCAGGTTTCCCGACATATTAAACGCTTCGGCATCCAGAAGGATGTGGTTGTTGCGCATATATATCAGGTTCGCCACAAGCCACGTGTCAATGACCAGAGATAGCGCGATGAGCCATCGTTTATCACGTAAAATAAAGACGGCGGAGCCAAAGAGCATAGATGCCGCGAGTTTGGACAGAAGCATTGCTAACTGGTTCTGGAGCGAAGGTTGCAGAACCAGTTCGCGGAAGGCGAAATGGTCAAAAAGCAGGGTCTGAACAAAAATCAGAAGTGTAAACAGCCCAAAGACAATCCAGTTGGCTCTATACCCAACGGATAACCATGTTTTAATCTGCTCTCTCATACCACTCTAGCAATACAAAAACATCCCGCCATAATCAGTATCACTCCTAACCAATGAATAGGCGCAACGTGCTCATGGAAGACAATCATTCCAGATATCACGCTGAAGACGAATCCAAGACTGGTAAGCGGATAAACAAGCGAAAATGCATATTTATTCAGGAGCCATAGCCAGAACACATTCGCACCAATCAGCAGCCATAAGCCGAGTTGGAGGTACAGGTTAATAAACAAATGCCCCACATTATGCCAGGTCCAAGAGAAGTCAGTCTCCGCAGCCATCCCCATTTTCAGCAACAGCTGTCCAGCCACAGACATAGCCTGCTGCACCAACATAAATAAAAGCAAATATAGCATTTTCATAAGCAAATTATTTAGCGTGTTTAAATTTATAGGACTCCTGTATATCACGATACCTCAGCACTACTTCGTCCATTACATTTTCCCAAGAACGTGAGATGGTTTTTGAGGCTTTTAAGCCCACCCTCGCAATGAGTTCGGGTTTTTCCATCAAAGAAATAATCCGCCGTGCATACTCCTCGGTATCATTTGGTGAGAGGAAGCCGTCCACTCCATCATTAACCGCCGTAGCAGCCGTAGAGCCACTCAGCATCAAAGAGGGGGTATGCATAGCCGCTGCTTCCCTGACCACCAATCCACAAGTATCGTATAAAGAAGGAAAGATAAACAAGTCTGCCGCCGCGTAAATGCGTTTGAGCCGCTCACGGTCATGGATATTCCCAAGCAATGTGACATGATGCGCCAGCCCGAGCTGTTTGACCCGATGACGTATCTCGCGCACCGCGTATCCGGTACCGACCATAAAAAGCTGGAAAGGTTTATCTTTGATTAACGCCAAGGCATCAAGAATCATACCTATATTTTTCTCCCAGATATGCTGGCCCACAAAAAGCAGCATTGTTTCATTCGGAAGGAGTCCCAGTTCCTCCCTCATCTCCGCCCGCATAGCTTCGATTTTCGCGGTAGGCGTATAGAAGTCATTTCCATTCTCCACCACCTCGACATGCCCTTTATAGCCATATTCACGTAGTGTTTCCTCTACCGCGGGGAGAGGAATCCAGACCTCGTCCGCTTTCTCAAAGAATCGTATTATATGCCGTACCATCCAATCCACAATCATTTTGGATTTGACGTTATGCTCAAAGTCCTGGCGGTACTTAGAATGAAAAGTAGCAACCATAGGAATCCCTTGTTTCTGCGCAGCGGAGTATGCCAGATCCCCCGTAGTAAAAGGGCAGTGCGCATGTACCAGTTCAAACGGCATCTTATGGAACTGACGCATAAACGAAGGAGAAACAAAGGGGACTCCATACCGATAGGGATGGCGGAAAGGAATAGGGACAGACGGGAAACGATATACAGGATATTCCGCAGCCTTCAGCACTTCCTCCGCTCCCGGAGCATACGGAGTAATAACCGAGACATCATGCCCCTTCTCATGCAACCAATAGGCGTAGTTCTGCGCCGTCAAAGCTACGCCATCCAAAATCGGCGGAAAATTATCATTGAAGATTCCAATCATGCTATCGTATCGTTTTCGAGTGCAAAGGTACAACTTTTTTTTGACATATGCAAAAAAAATCCCACATACGAGTGTGTATGCGGGATTTTTTTGAACAATTTGCCGTTATTTGACAGGCAGTGCAATAAGTTTACCGGAAGCTATCTTCTTCTTCGCCGAGACGAAAGAGTAGAAGTACACTTCACCCGGAATGATATCCACATAGACGCCTGCATTCGGATTAACATCCGCATTGAGCATGATATCATTTTGCCATTCATCCTGACTAACGAGCACACTATTCGGATCAGCCGGCGGCAGATTCTCATAGGTGTAAACCATATGTCCGTTTCTATCGTAGAGATAGAAGAATACGCCCGAACGTATTGTTGAGACGAAGAGCTGGTTAGCTCCGCTGACGCGGCGGATAAATACCTCTCTTGAAGAAGTAGCTACAATACCATCATTGATCTCAGACTCCCGGAAGTAGATACGATAGATACGCTCCGTACCATCTTGCGCGGTACAATAGATATTCAACGTATCATTTACGATACCCGATTTCGGTTCATCCTCAGTAGCATCAACCACCGCATTCACAGACATCGGGACACCATATACTGTAGGAGTATTAGAAGCACCGTTCTTCAAAACATAGGTATAGAATGTCTGCTCCGGATCAAAGCCCTTCAATGTATCTCCATCAAGATAGAGCATCTTGAGGGTATTGACGGTATCTTTACCGATAACCTGCTGGATAGAATAGGAACTCTGCGATTTCTTATCCTGCGCAGTGATGACAATTCTGATTGTACCATTATCCTCCACATAGACAGTATCCGTAGCCTTTGGATCCGACTTAACGAACTTCGTCAATTCGCGAACATTGTCATTGTTGACAAACGCCGTACTATCGGTGCCATACGGATAGGTGTACTTATAATCCAAGGTTGCAGGATTGAAGCCCTTGAGGGAGGTACCATAGAGGAGAAGGTCTTTGAGGTTCGCATCGTTATTGCGCGTAAATATGAATGTCAGTTTATATTCCGACTCGTCCTCATTATTCGGAGCAACCACGTGTATATAAACCTCTATCTTATCCTCGTCCAATTTCTTAGCGATACTATCCGTAACCGTCTGGAACGGATCACTCTTAATGATCTTCATATCCGGTACAACGAATTCCTGCATTGTAGAATCATACGGAATAACAATCGTATAATCAAACGAGTCTGACACGAAGAAGAACTGTTCATACGGGAACTGCTTTCCTTCCTTATCCGTCAGGATAATATTATCGAGTGTAGATACCGTTGATTTCACGCGTGTGAAGATAATCGTGTAGCTATTATAAGTCTTATCTTCCGCCCAGACATCAATTATAACCGTATCTCCATGCTGATTCTGCTTCGTTATCTGATCATCATTCCAAGTATAAGCCACTACGTTAGGAACAGGCAGACCGAAGTCGAGTTCTATTCTATAGTTGGTGCGCTCCGGATCAAATTCCTTCAACGGGTTACCGTCAATGTCAATCATACGAAGGGTAGCATCCGAAGATGGTTCTACCGGATAATGGACAGTATAGGTACGGGTAGAGTTATTCTCCGCCCTCACGGTAAGGACATGCTTATATCCGAGCGATTTACCCTTATAGGAATCGGGAACGTAAGCCGTGTCAACAGTCTGGTGTGCCTCTCCCTTGAAATATTTGAGAGCGGGTCTTCTACCATTCAGTTCCTCCACCTGCGTCGGAGTGAGTGTATAATAATACTCCGTTTCCGAGCCTTTGAAATTAGGCAGCGGTGTATTCTCCACTTCAATCGACTCCAGTGTATCCACATTCCATTTATTGATTGTGAAGGTGAGCGTATATACCTTCATCTCATTACTTTGTGCCGTAACGGATGTCTGGTGAACCCAAATATGCTCAACCGTATCTTTGGTAACCGTAACGGAGTCGATATACGGCCATTGGGTGTTATCCCTCGGTGTCAACTCACCGTAGTCAATCAGCGGGAATGTTTCGCCAGCCTGCAGGACAGTATCATACGTGAACTTATACGGATCAAATCCTTTCCAAGGCTGACCATTGACATAAATCATCTCAAGGGTATTCACCGTAGAAGGTTTGAAGTCACAAGAGAGGGTGTATGTAGCCTGATATGACTCATCCTCAGCGATTACCGTAATCGTAATCGGGTTCTTGGAGCGGTCAATCAGAACCGTAGCCATTTCGTTCACCGGCTCCGCATCCACAATCGGCAATTCTTCACCCATCTGCAATTTATCATATACATAGAAGTATGCAGAAGGCGACTGGATTGTATCATCATTGATAGTAATCCATTTGAGGGCCGTATTGGTCGATTTCTTGTAGTCGAAATACAGTTTATATGTATTCTCCGTACTATCAACCGCCCATACATCGAGGTAAACCGAATCTTTGAATGTCCTGATCTTGACAGATTGTCCGTTCATCTTGAGCCTTGCACTAACAGCCGGTACCGAATCTCTAATGACATTAATATGGTAAGAATTCTGTCCCGGGTCAAACGGTTTGATATCCGGATTAATCTGACTCTTAAGTCCATAGGTAACAAAGTCCATGTCATCCAAGAGGATATTCGCCAATTGGGCATCATTGGACGGGTTCTCAATATAGATCTCGATGAGATAATCAGAAACCGATCCGTCTTCCGCCGTTACGCGAAGTGTATCACGATACTCACGTCCGGCAGTAATCGTATCCCAAGAAGATTTCACCACCTGGAAGCGGTCATCGGAAGTATAGTCTATCACCACCTTATCCGTATTGAGAGAGACAGAATAGAAGTGTCGTCCCGGCTCAAAGTGATCCAAAGCTTCTCCATTGACGGTAATACCGGTAAGGTCAGAACAGTGACTGGGTTCCGCATTAACCGTCAGATAATAGTCTTTGGTAAGCGAGCCATCTTCGCTCTGAACGATGAAGTGTGTCTGCTCTCCATTGATGCGTCCTGTTTCCACAGAAACTTTTTGTCCCTTATGACCAGTCACATATGTGATATTCGGCATCTTAGGCTGCGCTATTTTAGCACCAGACGGTATAGGCAAGGTCACGGAATAAGAATCCACCTCCGGGTCAAAGCCTTCCACCATCGCACTATCCAAGAGGATGCCAGCCAGGGTAGCGATATCGGATTTAGAGCGAGCCACACTTATTCTATATGTCTTTTTAGCTCCATTTTCAGCGGTTACTTCCGTAGTGTACATTACACCTCCCTCTATCGTCTCGGTGGTTGTAAGGAGTTGCTGAGAAGTCTCAGCCGCGACAAAGGCGAGCACAAGCGTAGAATCCGACGAGAGTTCATAATCCATTTTATCTTCCACGAATTCGGAATATCCTTCCCCATCGAGCGTGATATTCGCAAGATAAGCATTGCCGGACTTTTCAGTCGGGTATGTCCACGTGTAGGTGTTATTCACCGTACCGTAAACCTGCCACAACATATTCGCCGGAGATTGTACGAAGACAACAGAATCCGAAGGGAACGCACGCTCGAAGGTGACATAGGTATCCGGTTTTTCTGCCACTTCCTCAAAATCCGAGTCACCGATACCTGAATAAACATTCGTACCCAGAGAGAACGTACTGAGTATAGCTGTAGTAGAAACAGCCGGAACCTTTGCCCTAATGGAATAAGTACCCACAGCTCCATTCTCAGCGGTAACCGTGATTACACCATTTACGAGCGATACCGTTTGGAGGTCCGATTTCTTGACGAAGGAAATCAACGGCAGTTGTTCCGCTTCTATATCATACTCGCGTGTTTCGGCATCAAATGTGACACCATCGGCTATGATGTCAGCCAGCGTAGTATCATCGCTAAGATCGGTAACGAACTTCACGGTATAAACCTTAGCTTCTCCCTTCTCCGGCGTAACCGTAATGGTCATCGTAGAGTCGGCAAAGGAAGTAGTAATCGTCTGCAATGATGAAGCGGGTACCGGAATAATGTCATTCATATTACGACGTGAAGCCGGCATATGCACGGTATATTCCGTCACTTCGGGATCAAATCCAGTGATTGTCAGGGAGTCTACGATGAGATTCGCCAAGTAGTTACGTGTATCCAAGGGGCGTTTGACGGTCAGCGAGTAACCATCCGTATATGTACCATCCTCAGCAAAGTTACGAATGGTAGCTGTACGAACGCTATAATCGTCTTCCTCAGTCCAGTCAGTCCAATTCAGTATTTGCGCCTGGTCGGACACTTCACCATTGAATTCATATGAACGAATGTTTACATCCTCCGGATCATCCAATGTAACAGTAAATACTTTGTTTTCCAAGTTTGCAAGCTTTCCATTAACCTTTGCCGCTTTGGGTTTTGAGTTATACGAGAAACGGATATAATCTACATACAAGTCCGCAGTAGAAGAGCCATTTGGACACTCTCCTGAAGCATCAATAATAATATCCATCCCATTAATTCCCTTACCGTCCGTACCCAGGTTAACAGTATAATCTGCGTATGACGACTTGGTGGATGTTTGGCTATGTGTAATCGTGTCCACGTTTCCTTCTACATCGAAGAAAAGGAATTGGAACTTTGCTCCTGCACCTGCTTTGTTGGGATATTTGTAATTAATAGTAGCTACATCCGGCGTATTACGGAAGCCTATAAAGCCAGAAGGAGTGGTCGTAGTTCCTCCAGCGACTGCAAAGTTAGCAGTCATCGTTCCAAGATTCATGATTGCAGGAACGGGACCAGCCAAAGCTGCCCAATACGTGTTATTGAGGTGAACAATGGTTGCGTTTTCCTTCTGGACAGAAGGACCAGCCTCGGCAGTTCCAAGATGGAGATCAATATAATCACCCGGGACATTCCAATTAAGCGGTTTATCCGTATAACCATTAGATCCAAACCAATTGTGTGTTTTAGACACCTTCGTTTTTCCCCATGCTGTAAATTCACCATTCGGAATGATATCGTTCGGATAGTGGAAAATGATTATATAAGTATTACTGTATCCATCTACACTTACATTCGCTTCCCATCTTTGCAGGGAGGTTTCCGGTTCATATTCTACTCCACTATTACGTGTCACTGTTATCTTTGGATACGTGGTAACGGTACGATTGACAATGTACGTAAAGCGATTCGGGTCAAAGTTAGGAACATCAACACCGTCCACCTTAATACTATTGAGCACAGCTGGGTTTTGAGTGGAGAGTCGCGGGGTAATTGTATATATCACATCCTCAATAGAATCATTATTTGCCTTGACGGTAATAATCGTCGGAGCTTTCACGCCACCCGGCTGTATAAATACTGTCTGTTCCGGATAGGATTTTTCGTACGCTACATCTAGTTTCCGCGTACCGTAAGGCACAGCGAGTATAGTATCACGTTGCGTTTTCGGTTTCTTAAATTCAACTACCTTTTCGGGATTATTATCGAAGGTGATATAAAGCGCCTGAAGAATATTTGCCGTCTTGAGGACCTCCCGTTTGAATAGGATGTTGTAGGTACGGGTGTCACCGTTTTCTGCAGTAACAATAACTTGTGTAGTATCTCCAAGCGGACGAGAGATAAAGTCGATGCGCTGCTCTTTCTCTGCTTTCTCAAAAATGACTTTCGGACAAGAGTCCGTCTCATACGACAGTTCCACTACATAATCCGTGGTGTTCGGTTTATATTCAATCCACACATCTTCTGCATCCAGCATCAAGTCGCCTAATTCCACGTTCGACGATTTGCGAAGAGGGAAAGCAATGAAATAGTCTTTTTCATCACCACTTTGGGCAACTACATGAATTCTGGTTACGCCATCGGGATGGCTATAATACGTGGTGATTGTCTGTTTGGTATTCTGCCCTATCGGGAATACGTTCGGAATCACTTTAGTAGGATGACCTTCCTTATCTTTCTTATCGAGCGAGTCGATATAGTTCACCGTCTCGGGATCGAATCCGGGAAGACTGACACCATCAATAAGAATGTCGGCGAGGAGAGCATTGGAACTCATCACACGCGTGTATATTATTGAATAGGTGTTGGTTGCCCCACTCTCGGCGAAGACGATGACCTGTTGGAGAGTATCATTGACATTCGTTTTCAGGACTGTTTGTCCTTCACGGGTCTCCAGCGTTAATTGCGGCAGGTCAATTCCTTCATCAATAGAGAGTTTGTACTCAAATGTGTTGGGGTCAAAGGCGATTGTTTGTCCTTCAACAACGAGATTCTTGAGGGTCGCATCGCTATACTTTTCAATGGTGTATTGGACAGTATAGGTAGCTTCCGTGCCATTCTCAGCGAGAACCGTGATTCCCCATTTGCCTTTTTCGAGTTGTCCGAAGAAGACCACTTCCGCCTTTCCGGTCGTCTTATAGCTCAGTTCAGGGAACTCGCTTCCCGGAGCCAGATTATAGGAATAGACGTATTCCGAAGGTTTAAATCCATCAATGAGTTGCGGTCCGAGTCCTCTATTCTCATAGATAGCCGCGAGGGAATTATCCGCGGAGAGATGATGGGTGAAGGTAACCGAATAAGCAGCCTTATTCCCCAGCGTATCCTTGACATGGAGCCAAGCGACGGTATCATTCCAAACGACACTAACCGTCTCTACCGTCTCAGAGGGGATGCCTTTCACGACAGGCAGTTCTCCTTCATATTCGGCAGTATATGCCATTGTAGTAGGCGCAAATCCCGAAACAGGCACATCATTGATCAAGATACCAAGGAGCTGCACCGTAGCGGCGGGGACAGATACAAAGTCTATAGTGTAGTTCTGAGAGTCACCTTCGTTGGTAGTGACATTGATATAAGCCGTACCCGCAGCGTAGGGAGCCGTGATGGTCACGTGCTGTCCGGGCGCCGATGTTACACTAATCTTAGGACATGTAGCACCGAAAGGAAGCTTGACGGAATATTCCGTTGAATCTTTTCGGAAGCCAGACAGCGGCACGTCATCGAGATATATCATCTCCAGCTGCGTGCTGGCAGCGGAAGGAATGACGAACTTCAGTTTATAGGTTCTTTTCGCGCCATTCTGTGCTTGTACGGTAATACGAATCGTGCGTCCTTCCCAGACGGAAGTGATAGTCTGGGTTGCTTCTGCGGGATCCCATGTGACAACAGGAAGCACGGTGGCACCTGTATCGAGGACATGGGTATATGAGACTGTCTCGGAGTCAAAGCCCGGGAGCGATTTACCATCCAGATAAATCATCTTCAGAGCAGTATTATCGGACTTCTTGCACACGAAATGGATGACATAAGTACGGCTAGCCCCCGAGCGAGGACGTACCGTAACTTTGTAATCTCCGTTCGTAGAAGAGGGGCGGCGGACGATAGTATCCTGATAGAGATCACTCTGTCTCTCCAGATGGACAGCCGGTACTTCGGTAGCGTCCGGAGACAGTTTCACCCAATATTCATTTCTCTGCGGGTCGAAAGGTATCGGGTTATAGGCATTATCTTGCAGCTCGTAACCCTCCACAGAAAGGCTCTTGAGGGTGTTGTCTTCAAATTTCTGCTGGGTAAAATCAATATAATAATTGGTGGTTGATCCGTTTCCTGCGGTCACAGAGATGCGGTATTTTCCCACCAGTCCGGCAGGAGCGTAAGTCTTTATTTCCTGGAACTCATCATAGGGAATCGGTTTGACCACAGGGAGCGAAGCAGCCTCAATAGGAAGGACATAGGGATATATGGTACTATCCGGACGGAATCCCTCGATAGGTTTCCCATCGATCTCTATACCTTTCAGGGTTGAGTTCTGCGATTTTTTAGTAGTGAAGACCAGTTTATAAACCGTCTGGTCCGTTCCATTACCGGCAATCACCGCTATACGCACGGTACCATCCACGACACCGGCAGGGAGCGACTCCACTTTAATCGTCTGGAACTCATCTCCACGAACCGTGTCAATCGCCGGCAGTTCCTTTGTACCCATCTTGAGGGTGACATAGTAAGTCAAGTTTTCGGGCGAGAAATCTATGGTCGTAGAATCCTTCTCCGAAATAGAGGGGTTGACAAATTCCACCTGCTCTCCCTTCACCTGCAAATCCTTCAGATAGGAATAAGACGATTTCTCGAGTTTGATATTCAGCCTGTAAGTCTTGGAGACCGGATTGGTTTTACCGGCAGTGACATTTATCTGTACAGTAGCTCCGTTGATAGCTTCTCCTGCCGGGAGGGGATTCGGGGTTACGACTATTGTCTGTTCGCCCTCGTCATAAGCCGAAACAGGCTCAACGGTCAGGGTAGAAGTACCGACAGGAAGCGAAACCTTGTAAATAGCCTGCGAAGGAGTAAATCCAAGCAGAGATTTGCCGTTCACTTTTATATCCTTCAACGTAGCATCTTTCAGTTCTCCGACGGTAAAATTAAAGGTATATTTTTTCGTCGTTGTACCATCAGCTGCAGTAACCGTTACCGTAGCGGTCCCGGTAGGCGAAGCAGCCTGCTCTACGGTAACCTTCTGTGCATCCTCCGCCTGAGTATAAGTCAATACCGGTGCTTTTTTAGTACCGTACGGAAGTTCCACATTATAAGAAGTCTGCGCAGGTCGGAAAGCTGCATAGTTTTCTCCATTGATCTGCACTTCCGCGAGGGTAGCATTGGAAGAAGGGGCACGCTGGAACTGGATTTTATAGACCATTTGGGATTTGCCATCTTCCGACTTGACGGTAATCGTAGTCGGTTTATTTTCCAAGTCACCTTTCTCAATAGAAATCTCAGATCCCGAGAGTTCGCGTCCGGGGAAAGAGACGGATGTACCTTTTGCGTTAGTGAGCGTCCCGACACCGCGACGCGCATAGATAGCCGGAATTTCGGTAGCCGATTCTCCCAGAGAGTAGGTCTGCACCTCCTGACTATTCGGGTCAAATGCTTTCCACTCCTTATCTCTTGAACCGATATAGAGTTTCTGTATTTTCGCGGAATAGACGAGTTCCACGTCATCTATATAAAGCGAGTTCCCGGCATAAAGTCCCGAATTCGCGCGGAAGTTAGGATAGTTAGAAGCAGAGAAGATAATATTCATCTTCTGCGGCACATCACTATTGAAATAGTAGATAGGGACAGACATGCGTGTCCAGTTGCTGTATGTTTTTTTCTCTCTCCACATACCTTCCGCAATCTGGTTTGCTTTCTCAGCGGTACCGCACTCGTTATAGTTGAGTGCCTGGCGGACATCCGACTCCTCGTCTATTTTGGTAACCGATGTACAGTTACCATTTTTTCCCTTGTACTGATTTCCTTTCGCCGTTCCGGACCATGCATAATAGAGGAGGTAGAAGTCCTCCTCGGCAGTATGGTTACCGGTACGTTTAATCCAAACGACCATGGAGTCCGGGCGGTATTTCCAAGAAATACCTCCATACGTACCAGCAGTAGCCTCCGTGATTTTCAGGAGACTTTCAAGGTACACCCATGGTTGTCCGAGCGCTACGTATCCTGGGCTGGTCTCCGTAATACCGGCAGCACCGACATCCTGATCCTGGACCATCATGGAGTAGCTTCCCGAGTGCCCTGCTTCCCGGTGGGCAAAGTTAAACTTAAAATTCAGCTGTTCCACGTTCGACGCATTCCAGCTTTTGGGCTGGATAGCATTGTTAAACGTGGCACCAGACCAATCTTCGAAGCCAGCGTTTGGCAATTGCTGTGCATTCATTGTCCAAGGGAGGCAAAAGATTGCACCCAAGACAAACAGACGTTGCAAAAATTTACTCATATTCATAAAAAATTAAAATTTTCTTGTTTTTCGGGGGTCAAAAGAGCCCATTTTTTATCGGGTGCAAAATTACTGCTTTTCTGTCAAGCGTGCAATAGCAGTTCTTATGAAAAAGCATACGATTATTAAGCCCCACTCTAAAGAGCAAGACTAAATTTCGGGTTTAGAATATTTATTTTTTAAGATTTTCCTAAAAATACGTTGTTATTGTCCAAGTCGGTGCAGATGGCAAAGCATGAGTGATCCGTCCTCCCTGCGGAGGTGCATTCCGTTTCCCTCGCAGAAGGTCCATGCCTTACAATCTTTGCAGGGTTCCAACTGTTTCATCCACGAGCGGTCACGGAACGGTTTGAAGCCGTTTTCCCAAACGTCCCAGAACGAGTCCCGATAGATGTTTCCCTGGTAATATTTGCCTCTGATAGAAGTACATGCAGAGATTGAACCGTCAATGAGTATAGAAGCCACCGAGATGCCGGCGGCACAGAGGTAGAGATGGTCCCTTACACGTCCTTCGTAAGTCCCGAGATAGCCTTCGCAGGAATAGGAGACATGCCGTCCGGCTTCCCGTTCGGAGGCGATGTAATCCATGAGAAATTGGAACTGTTCGTCCTTGAGCAGAAGTTCGGGATTGGAAGCGGCGCGTCCCATCGGGTCGATGCCAAAGACGCGCCAGTCTCGGACTCCGAGCGACCAGAGCATTTCACGGATTTGTGGCAAGTGGTCAATCGTACGCTGACTGACACAGGTGACGACATCGAAAGATAAAAACCCCACCCCGCCCCTCCCCACAAGGGGAGGGAGTAAAGAAGCATTGTGGTCAATTATTAATTTGATGGCACGGGTGGCTCCTTCGAAGGCAAGAGGGTGCTGACGGAGCCAGACATGGTCGGATTCCAAGCCATCGCAAGAGACGGTAATAGAACGAAGTCCCGCCTTGATGAGTTCGTTGAATCTTTTTTCCGTCAAGGCAAGTCCGTTCGTGACCATCCCCCAAGGGTATCCTCGCGCCTTGAGAGCGGCTCCGATGTCCGCGAGGTCATTACGCATGAGTGGTTCCCCGCCGGAAATGATGACGAGCACTTCCCGCGGATTCACGTGTGGTGTTATTTCCGTGTCAATGACATGCAGGAAATCTTCCGCCGGCATATCCGGTGTCTCCACAGAAGCTATACAGTCGCTGCCACAGTGGAGACAATGCACGTTACAGCGGAGTGTGGATTCCCAGAACAACTGACGGAGCGGGTGCAGTTCTTTGAGATTTTTGCGTCGCAGGGACTCCAACCACAAAGCGATTTTCAGGCGCATTTTCATTTCTTTTCCTCCTTGTCCGGTGCAGAAGAGTCTTCATCGGGAAGTATTTCCGGCATAGGAATGCCATATTTATCCTCCACGGTGTCGTACGGCGGAGGTCCGTACAGGACTTCGGGTGCACAGAACTTCCTAAAGCCCTTGCAGCCAGCAAATCCCAATACTCCCAAGAGCATGACAATCAGCGCATTAGCACGTGTTAAGAATTTCTTTTTCATAACGATGAGAGGGTATCTACTATGACCTCATCCGCAGCGGTTTGAAGTAGCTGTTCCACTTCCTCCTGATTGGCAACAGCGTCCGGATCGTCCCCACGATGTCTCTCGGGCGGAGGTCCGTAACAAGCGGCGAACGTGAATGCCACTCCGGTAAGCATACAGAGTTTGATAGCAAGCTGCAAGATTTTGTCAGAAAATTTACGCATAACGACAGGTGTATTTATAAATATTTTACATTCTTACCATTTGGAACCGGCGCCACCTCCGGAAGTAGAGCCACCTCCCCACGAGCCACCGGAACTGTGACCGCCGGAACGATAACCGCCTCCAGAAGAGGAAGAAGAGCTGTCCCTAAGCTTCGGAGTGTTCTCTATTACGGTGAAGACGTGCCCGCAGTGCTTGCAGGTATAGGTCACTTTCTCCTGCCCGCCGTGTGAATAGGTGGCATGCACGAGGGTTTGGGCACTGGTGCGCCGTGCCTTTTTCTTATTGCATTTGGGGCATCGTTTGATAGAAGCGAAATAGTTCAGTATGAGTATACCCAATAAGATAGCAATGATGACGGGCCACGGGAGCCACGACGGTTCTTCTTCGTCTTCATTGTCTTCTTCGGCGTATTGACCGCGGTTGGTGACCGAGACGACGCTTTGTAATTCCTCCGGCACGTCATCATCCGTGCAGGTCTGATAAATAGCACCCAGCCCCGCCAAGAGACCTTTTTCATATTCTCCATCCCGGAACCAGGGGACCATCTGCGTACGGATGATTTGCGAGCACACGGCATCGGTGAGCACCCCTTCGATACCCGTTCCGGTCATGATACGTATGTCATGGCTTTCCATGACAAAAAGGACGAGTACGCCGGTGTTTTTCCCTTTGCCACCAATTCCCCATCGCTGGAAGAGCTCGTAGGAGAAGTCAAAGGCATCCATGTCTCCGATAGACTCCAGCGCAACCGTGGCGATCTCGACCAAAGTTTTCGCATAGAGGTCTTTGGAAAGATCATTGATATACGTCTCGTACTCCTCGCTGATGATACCATCGGGGTTGGAGAGATAGAAATCCTGGCCTTGATTCTTGGGGTTCGGCACAGAGGAAGGCGTGTAAGTTCCGGCTTGCGCGACGGCAGCCAAGAAGATCGTGAGGAGGAGAAGAAGTTTTTTCATAAAAGTGTGTAAATCAAATGGTTATCTATATTATTCATCCAAGACGGGTTTCTCTTTGCGAATGGCAGCCCGGATGAAATTATCAATTCGGGCATAGATAATAAAATTGCCGTCCTTGTCTTTGGAAGCAATGGGATCCGGTTTCCCTTTGAGTTGCTTGTAGAAGCGCGTTTTATAGGAATCCAGAAGCGCCTGTTTGCTGCGCGGGAGGGGCGTTTGATTTTTGAGTGCGCTGATGAACTCCTGCGCGAGGCGCGAGGCATTTCCAAATGCATTCATGTTCGCTCTTTCGCCCGCATTGATGGGGTTTGCTTTGTAGTTACGGGGAGAAAGGGTGTATGCCTCGAGCCTGCCCTCCTTGGTAATATTTCCATCATAGTCATGGAAAGTTTTACGGCGCTCTACCAGCCCACCCCGGTTACCGGTAATCTCCACAATATCAGGAGCATGTTTGATTTTTGCCATAAATATATTTACAATTTAACCATTCAGAATTTACAATTTAACAATTTAGGGAATCAGCCTTCCCCGAATAGTGTTTTCATAGCCGTTAATCTCGAGAATGACGCACTAATCTCGTACTTATCTCGCACTTATCACGCACTAATCACGCACTAATTCGGGCACAAAGGTAGTAAAAAAATTTGGAATGTGCAAGAGAAAAGCACATTTTTTAGAAAAGATGCACAAAGATACAGCTTTTTTCTGATATATGCAAATTTTTGGAGACAAAAAAGTCAAAAAAAAGAAGAAGGCGGACGGAAACTCCGGCAACAGAGATGCCGGACACATGACCGCATGCGAGAAAGGGACGAAGGGCGGCATTTCCTATCCGCCATGCATGGCGGATGCAAAAAAAGGAAATGCCGAGCACACGGAGGAGAGAGGACGGAGCAAAAAAGGAACAAACAGACATAGAAAAAAAAGAACAAGCATAGAGAGGAAAATGGAACAGGCAGAGGACCGGAAATAAGAAAAAGACATATAATGAGAGAAAAATTCAGGAGAGGAGCGACAATGGCACAGTTTTTGATACCGATTTATCGGTAAAAGGAAAATTTTAAAAACACCATATACAATGCAAGTAGATATCAGAGAATTGCAAGAGCGCGTGGAGCGCGAGAGTTCGTTTGTAGATGCCTTGACATTAGGCATGAACCAAGTAATCGTAGGTCAGAAACACCTGGTAGAGAGTTTGCTAATCGGTCTGCTGAGTGACGGGCATATATTGTTGGAAGGAGTGCCGGGCTTGGCCAAGACCTTAGCAATTAAAACCCTGAGTGATCTGATTAAGGCTGACTTTAGCCGTATCCAGTTTACCCCGGATCTGTTGCCTGCCGACGTTATCGGAACCCAGATTTACAGTCAGAAGAGCGAAGAGTTCAAGATCAAGAAAGGTCCGATCTTCGCTAATTTTGTGTTGGCTGACGAGATTAACCGTGCTCCGGCGAAAGTTCAGAGTGCGTTGTTAGAGGCGATGCAAGAGCGCCAAGTAACCATCGGCGAGCAGACTTTCAAGCTGGACGATCCGTTCCTGGTATTGGCGACCCAGAACCCGATTGAGCAGGAAGGGACCTACCCTCTTCCCGAGGCACAGACTGACCGTTTCATGCTGAAAGTGGTAATCGGTTATCCGAAGAAAGAGGAGGAGCAGGCGATTATCCGTCAGAATATCGCCAGCGAGAAAAAGACCGTCCTGCCTATTCTGAGCACCGAGGACATCATCAAAGCCCGCAAGATTGTGGAGGAGGTATATCTGGACGAAAAGATTGAGAAATATATCGTAGATATTGTTTTCGCCACCCGTAATCCGGAAGAGTACGGTCTGAAAGATCAAAAACAGATGATAGCATTCGGCGGCAGTCCCCGTGCGAGCATCAACCTGGCGAAGGCAGCACGCGCGTACGCGTTTATTCATAGGAGAGGATATGTGACTCCGGAAGACGTACGTGCCGTCTGCTACGACGTACTGCGTCACCGTATCGGTCTGACTTACGAAGCCGAGGCCAACAATGTGACGACGGAAGATATCATCACGGAGGTGCTGAACGCGGTACAAGTACCTTAATAGTTTTTGTTTTTTCGCGGAGTCTCCGGCTTTTCGGTTCGGTCATTATGGACCCCATAACTCCCTTACCGGAAAAACCAAATCCTCTCACGATAAATTCAAAAACGGAAATTACTAATGAGGCATAATTTATGACTTCAGAAGAGTTATTACAAAGAGTTCGGAAGATAGAGATTAAGACCCACGGGTTGAGCAAGAATATCTTCGCCGGAGAATACCACAGCCAGTTCAAGGGTCGTGGAATGGCTTTCAGCGAGGTCCGCGAATACCAGCCGGGTGACGATGTGCGTTCGATAGACTGGAACGTGACGGC
>DEIW01000184.1 GCA_002352705.1 Bacteroidales bacterium UBA2764
AATATTTTAAATATACAACCATTTAAATTACACAATATGGAACGAAAAAGTTATATTGAATTTAGGCGTTACACTCCGATAGAGCCTTCGAAATTATACTATGTTATATTGTATGGAGCTGTAATTTTTGCAGTTATATTCTCTGTTTTTTTTGTAGAACTTATACAAATACTTTTTAACTGTGATTCTGAAAGCACATGGATAAATTCTTTAATTTTTTTATTAGTATTTTATCTGTACATTGCTTATAGAACGACTCGTGAACGAGTATTGGTACATGACAATGGCACATTAGAAATATATCAAACGTATAAACACTATACCATTCCTATTTCAAGTATAGAACAAATCAATTATAAAAAACAATTCTCCATTTATTATTCTGACATTATAATTTTGATATTAGAGACAACTCAAAATAAGAAAATCAAGCTTATGCTTAAAGAAACCAAAGAATTTCTTGCCGAACTGAAGAAACATAATCCAGATATCATCATCCCGGAGTTACCAGAAATATGAAACCAGTACCGATGCATCGCATCAGAAAATAGTTGTCAAGAAAGGAGCGGTATGTTCATAGGCTATCAGTGCTCTGCTATTAAGTAGTCATTACCCTTTATAATCACGCACTAATAACGCACTTATCACGCACTTATCACGCACTAATCACGCACTATTTTTCGGGGAGAATGTCGCAATGCGACGTTTGAGAGTTTGCAGGGAAAAGCCCTTTGGTTTGAGGGTTTGAAGGTTTTGGACAGAATGTTACACTTCTTCTCAAATCCGATGCAAAGATATAACAAATTTTTGATATATGCAAATTTTTAGCAGAAATCCCATCCGTTTTCTTTCAAGGGATGAGAAAGGACAGGAGAAAGAGTGCGGCGGAGTCAGTAAAAGGTGTAAATAATCGTTTTTTTTGACTTTTTGTAAATAATCCTTGCTTGTTTGAAAAAAAAGTATTATCTTTGCAGCGTTTTTTAACAAAGTTAAATAAACCAAGAAACGAACCCAATTAAATAATCAACCATGAAAAAGTCCATTCTAACTATTTTAGCAATTATCATATGCGCGAGCTCAGGTAGTATGCGCGCAGAGAATATAGGTGTTCCGGCAGAGTGCGAGGATGTGATGCTTCAGGCTTTTTACTGGGACAGTTATGACTTGAGTAAGAATACCACCAAATACGGTTGCACGCGATGGCTGTATTTAGTTAAAGATTCCGCAGTGTTAGGCGAGTATTTCGATTTGGTATGGCTCCCTCCCTGTTCCCAATCCACAGGAGGAGTGGGGTATTATCATGTGCAGTTAAGTAATTTGACCAGTGACTGGGGTAACAGGCAAGGCTTGAACAAGCTGATAGCAAGTTTGCATAGAAGAGGAACGAAGGTAATAGGCGATATTGTGATTAACCACCGTGGGAGTGTAAACGGCTGGTGTTCGTTTGTATCCGATAATTTCGGTACCTATGGAAGTTACCAGTTGACGAGCAAGCATGTATGCACCTATGATGAGTGCTTCACTGATTCGAGATCGGATTGGTACAACAAACCTCTCTCATCCCGTGGCGGCGCAGATACGGGAACCAATGATGGCGGATGCCGTGATCTGGATCATTCCAGCGAGTACGTGCAGAATTGGGCGAAGGCCTATACCCAATGGATGCGGAATACCGTGCAGTTCGACGGATTCCGATACGACATGACACGTGGCTATAGCGGAGAGTATCTGAAGATGTACAATGAGGCATCAAATCCCTATTTCTCGGTGTCGGAGTGCTGGGCTGGCATAGACGAAGTAGTAGCTCATTTGAAGGCAACGAATTACTCTACGCTAGAGTTCGATTTTCCGCTGAAAGAAAATATCAAGACGGCTTTTGTGAACGGGTCTTATACCAAGTTGAAGAAGAGCAATACAGGCACCCTGAGCGGCCGTGGCTTGAACCGCTATGCCGTGACTTTTATTGATAATCATGATATGTTCGAGCGTCCGGAGACGGATGCTTGTAATCAAGAGTTTCCGAGTTGCAACGCCAATCTGAGCGATGCGACGGTAAAGAATCAGATTCTTCAAGCGAACGCTTATATCCTGATGATGCCGGGTGTACCATGTGTTTTCTGGCCTCACTGGAAGAGCTATACGGAAGAAATCAAGGAATTGATAGCTTTGCGTAAGCGAGCCGGTATTCACTCCGAGAGTGTCGTGACAGAGGAGAAAGCCAATCCGAAGACGTACAGCGGAACGATACAAGGACATAAATACAAAGTAGTGCTGCGTTTAGGCCGTTCGCGTAGTAAAGAAGTACCTGCCGGATACGAATTAGCCCTTGAAGGAGGTGACCGTGGCGACTACACCATCTTTATAGAAACAGGAACGGGTGTTGAGAATGTACAAAGGGACAAAGTACAATGTACCAAGGTTCTCCGTGACGGAAAGCTGTATATCCAAGTAGGAGAGAAGACGTATGATATTATGGGGCGCGAGTTGACAGAGGCGCGTTAAAGAGTAAAACCTTTCAATTTAATAATACAATGAAAAAGATTTTAATTGTTTTGATTGCATTGCTGGGTACGACGGAATCGTGGGCGGCAGGTTATGGCATTTTGGTGAATGGCAAGACCTATTATGAGGCGAACTACAGAGGCAAAGATGACAACACCGGTCAATACGATGAGTATCTGGCTCATGTGAAGGTGGCAAAGGGTGATTATTGCCAGCTATGCGACCTCGCTTATGACGCCCAATGGGCAGTGAAGTTAGATACCTATTCCGTCGCCGGTTTTACCTATAATGAATCCCAAAATCGCTACGAAGTGAACGTGAGCGGCTGTTATGATTTCTATATCAAACTGAAATACGGAGACGACCAACTGTATATCGGGAACGGCTCCGCTTGCGGAGACGGTGAGGATATCGATGAGGTGTACCGGGGCGGTGTTCCTCCTCAAAGCGAGGCGGTGATGATGCAGGCATTTTATAACGAGTCGTATGACCCGAAGTCTCCCGGCGTGAGTGAGTACGGAGATACCAAATGGACGACGTTGACACCTCAGGCAAAGGAGATAGGAAGTTATTTTGACTACGTGTGGCTACCGCCGAGCGCATACGGAGAGGGCGCGGGTTACCACCCGAAGCAATACAGCAATCAGAACTCCAACTGGGGAACGCGTGAGGAGTTGGAGACGCTGATCAGTTCGCTGCATAATGCGGGTGCGAAAGTAGTGGCGGATATTGTCATCAACCATTGCGCAAACAAGAGTACCTGGTGTGATTTCTATGAGATGGATTTCGGCGAGTACGGCACGTTCTATCCCGACGAGACGTATATCTGCAAGAACGACGAGGTGAACGGCGAATGGAACAAACCGACAGCCGAGAAAGAGGGTTCCGGCGAGTGCTGGGGCAAAGCTTCCGGTAATACGGATGACGGCGAGAACTGGGACGGCGCCCGTGACTGGAGTCATGACAACGTCTATGTGCAAGAGATGTTTATCGCATACTTGAAATGGATGCGTAACGTGATGAAATACGACGGTTTCAGGTATGACAAAGGTGACGGATTCAACAACTGGCATCACTGGAATTATAACAAGCATGCGAAACCAGAGATTGCCTTCATGGAGAGTTATAACGGTACGGATGAGATTCAGCGCGAGATTAATCAAGCGAACGGCGACTTGATGGGGCTGGATTTTGACCTCAAATGGCATGTGTTCAATTCCATAGCCGGATGGGATTACAGCCGCGGTCGCGGCGATTGTATTATGAGTCGCGGTGACGGCAGGCACTCGGTAACCTTCATCGAGAGCCATGATTGGTTCCTACGTCCGGATAACGAGAATGAGTTCGGCGGTCGCGGTAACTCCATGAAACCTGCACTGAAGGCCCGCCTGATGCAGGCGAATGCCTTGTTGTTGAGTATGCCGGGCATCCCGTGTGTGTTCTATCCGCATTGGCAGAAATATAAGGAAGATCTGAAGCCGATGATTATTGCCCGCAAATGGGCCGGTGTCCATAGTGAGAGTGAGGTGAAAGACGAACATGCTTCCAAAACAGGCTATCAGGCAACCGTAGTGGGTCACAACGGATGGCTGATTTTATGTCTGGGCGATAAGGCCAATAAAAAAGGTTTCGATGGTTTTCAGTTAGCGGCAAGCAACTATAGCACCAAGGAAGGTCATAACGAGAGTTTCGAGATATGGGTGAACAGTACCAAAGAAAAACCAATCCCGATGGGAATGGAAGATGTAACCCCCTCCGACTCCCCTTCAAGGGGAGA
>DEIW01000049.1 GCA_002352705.1 Bacteroidales bacterium UBA2764
TCGTCGAGTTGCTCCATCGTACATCCGTCGAAGATAGGAGTGGAGAACTTAACGCCTAATTCCTGGCCAGCCCAACCGAGGACAGCCTCGAAGATCTGACCGATATTCATACGTGACGGCACACCCATCGGGTTCAAGACGATATCTACCGGGGTACCATCCGCAAGGAACGGCATGTCCTCAACACGGACAATCTTGGATACGATACCTTTGTTTCCGTGACGACCTGCCATCTTATCACCTACGCGGATCTTACGGCGCTTTGCGATATAAACCTTAGCCATCTGGATGATACCGTTAGGTAACTCGTCACCGATAGTGAGGTTGAATTTCTCGCGTTTGAGGGCGGCGTCCATCTCCTTATATTTCGCGATATAATTGAGTACGCACTTAGCTACAAGTTCGTTCTTGTGCTCATCGTTCGTCCATCCCTCCAGCAATACGGAGAAATAATCGATAGCATCCAAACGTTCTTTGCTGAAATGCTGTCCCTTGCTGATCAACTCGGTACCCAGAATATCCTTAACCGATACAGCTTGACGACCATTGAGCAGAGTATAGAGTTTGTCAATCAGTTGCTCGCGCAATACCTCTGCCTGCTCACGGAACTTGAGGTCCATCTTCTGGATAGTCTCTTTGTCCTCCATCTTCTGCTTGCGGTCTTTGTTGGCACGCGCATACAGTTTCTTGTCGATGATAACACCGTCAAGAGAAGGACTGGCCTTCAGTGAGGCATCTTTTACATCTCCGGCTTTGTCACCGAAGATTGCTTTCAGCAGTTTCTCCTCAGGACTCGGGTCTGTCTCACCCTTCGGGGTAATCTTACCGATCAGGATATCGCCCGGCTGGATATAAGCACCGATACGGATAATACCGTTCTCATCCAGATCCTTGGTAGCCTCCTCGGATACGTTGGGGATATCGGCGGTGAATTCCTCCATACCGCGTTTTGTATCACGCACCTCAAGCAACTGCTCAACTACGTGAACAGAGGTGTACATATCCTCTCGAACGATACGCTCGCTCAGCACGATAGCATCCTCGTAGTTATATCCTTTCCAAGGAATATAGGCTACTTTCAGGTTCTTACCCAGCGCTAACTCGCCATTCTGGGTAGCATAACCTTCCGTCAGTATCTGTCCCTTCTCCACCTGATCGCCTTTGCGTACCAGCGGATGCAGGTCGATAGTAGTATTCTGGTTGGTTTTCTCGAACTTAGGCAGTTTGTATTCCTTCTCGGGAGTATCGAAACTTACAATCTCTTCCTCCTCGGTACGCTCGTAGCGGATACGGATGACATCAGCGTCCACATAAGTCACCGTACCGGTACCCTCAGCCACAATCTGCGTGCGGCTGTCGGTCACGAGTTGCTCCTCGATACCGGTACCTACAATCGGAGCCTCAGAGGTAATCAACGGAACGGCCTGGCGCATCATGTTCGATCCCATCAACGCACGGTGAGCATCATCGTGCTCCAGGAACGGAATCAAAGCAGCAGCAACCGAAGCTATCTGGCATGGTGCCACATCCATCAGGTTCACCTCGCTCGGAGCTACGACAGGGAAATCGGCACCCAGACGGGTCTTTACCTTGCTGCGGATGAAACTACCATCCTCGCGCAACGGTGCGTTACCCTGTGCAACAACCTGATTCTCCTCATCCTCCGCGGACAGGTAGATAACATGATCGTTATCGAGGTCCACGACGCTGTCTTTCACCTTGCGGTACGGCGTTTCGATGAAACCGAGATCGTTGATTTTCGCATAGATACACATTGAAGAAATCAAACCGATATTCGGGCCCTCCGGCGTCTCAATAGGACAGAGACGGCCGTAGTGGGTATAGTGTACGTCTCGCACCTCGAATCCGGCACGGTCACGACTCAGACCACCAGGACCAAGGGCCGACATACGGCGCTTGTGGGTGATCTCAGCCAACGGGTTCTGCTGATCCATAAACTGGCTCAGAGCGTTGGTTCCGAAATACGAGTTAATGATACTGGAGATAGATTTAGCATTGATCAGGTCAGTCGGTGTGAAGACTTCGTTGTCACGCACGTTCATACGCTCACGGACAGTACGAGCCATACGGGCCAGACCTATTCCGAACTGATTGAAAAGCTGCTCGCCTACCGTGCGCACACGACGGTTGCTCAAGTGGTCGATATCATCCACCTCGGCATTGCTGTTAATCAGCATCACGAGGTATTTGATAATCTCAATCATATCCTCTTTCGTCAGGACACGGGTATCCTCAGGAATCGACATGTTGAGCTTGCGGTTGATACGGTAACGACCTACCTCACCTAAATCATAACGTTTCTGGGAGAAGAAGAGGTTCTGGATCATCTCTCGCGCTGTGGCATCATCAGCCGGATCTGCATTACGCAACTGACGGTAGATATACAGCACTGCCTCTTTCTCCGTCTTGGCAGGGTCTTTCTGCAAGGTGTTGAAGATGATGGAGAAATCGTTCTCGCGCTCCTGGTCTTTGTGTAACAGAATGGATTTGGAGCCGGACTCCATGATGATATCAATCACTTCCGGGGTCAGCTCGGTCTCACGCTCTACTACAATCTGGTTACGCTCGATGGATGACACCTCACCGGTATCCTCATCTACGAAATCCTCAATCGTAGGCTTCATCACATATCCGGCCAACTTGCGACCAACACATGCTTCCAACGCCTCGCGGTTCACTTTTACTTCCTCAGCCAAGTCAAAGCAGTTCAGAATATCCTTATCGGATTCAAAACCGATGGCACGGAGAAGAGTGGTTACCGGTAATTTCTTCTTACGGTCGATGTAAGCATACATCACCTTGTTGATATCCGTAGCAAACTCAATCCACGATCCTCGGAAGGGGATGATACGCGCCGAATAGAGTTTCGTACCGTTACTATGCATCGAGGTGCCGAAGAACACGCCCGGCGAACGATGCAGCTGACTTACGATAACGCGCTCGGCACCATTAATCACAAAAGTACCCTTCGGCGTCATGTACGGGATTGTACCTAAGTAAACATCGGAAACTACTGTGTCGAAATCCTCATGATCCGGATCCTCACAACTCAAACGCAACTTTGCTTTCAAAGGGACACTATAGGTCAGACCGCGCTTGATGCACTCCTCAATGGAGTAACGGGGACGGTCTACCGAGTAATCCAAGAAAGCCAGCGTAAAACTGTTGCGGGTATCCTGAATCGGAAAGTTCTCCGAGAATACCTTAAAGAGTCCCTCTTTACGACGTTGCTCAGGGGTACTGTCCATCTGAACAAAATCCTGGAAGGACTTTAATTGAATCTCCAAAAAGTCAGGATAGGGCATATGCTTCTGCATACGACTGAAATTGACTCTTTGCTGTTTTTTAGTTGTAGCCATTATTTTGGATGGTTAATAATTGTTTAACAGAATTAAACTGTTGGTAATGAATAATTTAAATCTAAATCAGCGGGTTGTAATTTTATAGTATTTTAACATTCCCTTTATAATAATTACCAAATTTTTCAGTTTATTAACTATTCTGTCCTATTGAGCAGAAAAGGTTTAGACCCTCATTTTGCGTGAGGATCTAAACCTATTCCACTCCGTTAGAGTGGTTGGGCAGGGAGGTATTACTTCAGTTCTACCTCAGCACCTACTTCTTCGAGAGCTTTCTTCAAAGCCTCTGCAGTAGCTTTGTCAACGCCTTCCTTAACGTTTGCAGGAGCAGCGTCTACGATATCTTTAGCCTCTTTCAGGCCAAGACCGGTTTGCTCTTTAACTGCCTTTACTACCTGGAGTTTGTTTGCACCTGCGCTCTTCAGAACTACGTCGAAAGAGGTTTTCTCCTCAGCTGCAGCAGCTTCGCCGCCAGCAGCAGGAGCAGCAGCAACTGCTACAGCTGCAGCAGCCGGCTCAATTCCGTACTCCTCTTTGAGGATAGTAGCGAGTTCATTTACTTCCTTAACAGTAAGGTTAACTAATGTTTCAGCAATAACTTTAAGATCTGCCATTGTCTTATAAATTTTAAATGTTTTTTATTCAGTTAATTTGTTTTTTCGGAATATCGGTATTTCGATATATCGATACTTCGATTATTCAGCGCGCTCACCGAGCGTCTGGAGTACACCATGAATGGTGTTTTGTCCGCTCTGAAGTGCAGAAACGACATTCTTCGCCGGCGACTGCAGCAATGCAACCAATTCAGCGATAAGTTCGTTCTTGGACTTGATAGAGCAGAGGAACTCGAGATTCTGCTTGCCTACGTAAACGGTCTCCTCTACGTATGCAGCTTTGAGTTGTGGCTTTGCCTCACCGGTCTTGTCACCCTTTGTAAACTCTTTGATGAGTTTTGCGGGTACGTTACCTGTGTTGCTAAGCATAAGTGCGGTATTACCCTTGAGAGCACCGAAAATGTCTGCCTCCACGCCCTTTTTCTCAAGTGCTTTCTGAAGCAATGTATTCTTGGCCACCAAGAGTTTGATGTCCTGTTTGAAGCATGCGCGACGCAATTCGCTCGTTTTCTCAGCATTCAAGCCCTCGATATTCACGAGGTAGAAATGAGAATACTCAGCCAACTGGGCGCCAAGAGCCTCAATAACGAGATTTTTATCTTCCTTTTTCATACTTGTCCTTTGTTTTTAGAGATTAAAGCGATTTGGTATCGATCTTAATACCCTGACTCATAGTGCTGGAAAGATAAACGCTCTTGATGTACTCTCCTTTCGATACCGCCGGTTTCAGATGCTTGATTGTCTCGATAAACGCATTGGCGTTCTCTGCAATCTTCTCAGCGCTGAAACTAACTTTACCGATGGAAGTATGTACAATACCGAACTTGTCAACTTTGAAGTCAATCTTACCACCTTTTACCTCTTTTACTGCTTTTGCAACATCCATGGTTACAGTACCGCTCTTGGGGTTCGGCATCAGGCCACGAGGACCCAGCACACGACCCAGGGCACCAATTTTACCCATGATCTGAGGCATGGTGATGATGACGTCAATGTCCGTCCATCCACCTTTGATCTTTTCAATATACTCATCCAGACCTACATAGTCAGCACCTGCCTCTTTGGCAGCCGCCTCTTGATCCGGAGTACAGAGTGCGAGAACGCGAACCACTTTACCCGTTCCGTTAGGAAGTGCGACAACGCCGCGAACCATCTGGTT
>DEIW01000176.1:0-205 GCA_002352705.1 Bacteroidales bacterium UBA2764
TTTTCCGATCTTGTTTTTTGTTGCGTCCTCGCACCTCCCCCCCCGGCTCCCCCCGCACGGTGCATTTATGCAGCGTAAAAAATATAGCAATAACATAAAAACACTTAAATACAGCCCTGCCTCACGGCTCAAAACCGAGGCAAAACCATAACCAAATGGTACATGAACCAATAAATGAATACATGGTACATGACCAAATGGTAAA
>DEIW01000176.1:292-12314 GCA_002352705.1 Bacteroidales bacterium UBA2764
TCTTGCGTATGTCAGAAATTTGTTGTAATTTTGCGAACAAAATCGCAAAACAATAACAATTATGGCACAAGAAACATTAAAAAGTCTCATCGCTGTCATGCTGACACTATCTGTGCAAGAGCAAGAACAAGTGATAGCAGAGCTGCAAGCTAACGTGCGACAGATGAACCATGTAGATGAGTCTATCCGCCAGCAGCTGATTGCAAGTGCAGAAGAAGGCGTTGCTGAGATTCAACGTGGCGAGTGTTATACAAATGACGAAGTGCTCGAGAGAATGAATCAACGTTTGGAGCATAAGTTCGCTGTTGCTGTATGAGCGGGAAAATAGTTTGGTCAGATAGAGCCGAGAGAGCATATAGTCTGATAATTGACTACGTGGCTGATGAATTTGGAGCTACTCGCGCCAGACGATATACGAAAGAGGTCTATGAGACCGTAGGCAAGTTACCGGAGAACCCTAAGATGGGTCAGATAGAGCCCTTATTAGAAGGTAGCCGATATGAGTTTCGCCGATTGGTGGTTGACCATTTGACAAAAATCATCTACCGAGAATCAGAGGAGCGTATTGAGATTGCAGATGTTTGGGATACACGCAAGAGTCCTGAAGAACTCGTAGCACGTTTCAAGGAATAGTCTCCTAACACATATTTTTATTTTGCCTGACATGAGAGAAATCTCGTGTCTTGCTTTTTTATGTATATCATTATGGTCAAAAAGGAACAAGCTGAAATATAGCAATAACATAAAACACTTAAATACATTATGAAAAACTTTAACAACTTAATCGCCATGGCACATGTCATGAGACACAACAGCCGGACAGCTGTCAATCCCGACGGTCGAACGACGGTCAACCGACAGTCAAAACTGACCTCGTACCGGGGATGGTGCAAGAAACTTACCATGATTCTCGCGGTTCTCGTCCTCTCCATCGGTCAGATGTGGGGAGCGGATTTTACGCCTGCTCAGATAGTCGCTTCTGGTGGAACTACAGCAGATCACGTTAAGGTCTCAACGGTTTTTTCTACTGCAACTAATAAACCCTTTTGTTCTTCCGAAACAGGATTAACAGGTGTTAATGTTAATAATTCCGCAAGTGCAAATTGGAATACATATTATATTGAGATAGCAGCAACGGATGGATATACATTATCATCTTTATCGTTGAAAGTTGCAAGCAATGGGTCGTCTAATGCTACTGAAGCAGTTGCGTTTTGGAATGGCGCAGCGTCTGGCACTTGCTCCTCATACGCATCATTTACGGCACCTGGGTATAACAATTCAAGTTGTGCGAATACGGTTATTGACGTTCCTGCTGGTACAAAAACAGTTCGTCTGTACCGCAAGATATGTATTTCTAAATCGGACAATAAAACTTTTGCATCTTCGAACAAGGTTGATGTAGGGGGGTCAACAACATATTACGTTTTTGGAATAACTGCAACGGCCTCTGCCGGTGGTGGTTGTGGCTCAACGGAGCAGGCGGCATTGACCTTGTCATCGAGTAGCGGGACTATTTGCGGAACGGGAACGACGACGTTTACCGTGAGCGGCGGTTCGGGGTCCGGTGCGTTGTCGGTTTCTTCGTCAGACGAGACTAAGGCTACGGCATCTATTGACGGTTCGACTGTAACGGTAACGGGTGTGGCTGCCGGAAGTGCAACTATCACGGTTACCAAAGCCTGCGATGCAACTTATGCAGAGAAGACGGCGACTTATTCCGCAACGGTAGCTGCTATACCGACCGCTAATGCCGGTGTAGACAAGACGACCGAACCCGGTAACGGTGTCGCTCTTGCTGCAACAGCAGCTGCAAGCGGTTGCACAGGAGCATGGACCATACAATCCGGTCCGAATACCTCCACCGCTCAGTTGAGTAGCACTTCCTTGGCAACGGCTACCTTCACACCGACCGTAGCAGGCACATATACGCTGCGTTGGACTGTAACCAATACCTCGTCAAGCTGTTCGGCGTACGACGAGATGACCGTATCAGCAGCCGTATGTAGTATCTCCAGTTGTGGTAATGCCACGCTGACATATCCTATCTATACAAGTGGCGACTTGACTACTTCGAATTTATTCTCAGGTGCAACTTCATCAAACGCAACTGCGGTTTCTGTTGGTGCATCGCCTGCCTTTACCGGTGTAACCGTAAGTGCTGCTACTAAGGGTAGTTCGGCAAGTGCCGGTGCATGCTATGCTAAATCAACTCCTTTAACGGGAAAGATGAAATATAGTGCTTCGTCCAAATCATCATCTTATTATATAGATTTTCCCTTTACAGTCAATACGGGTTATACCTTTACTCCATGTGATGTACAGGTTGTTATTCAGCCCGTATCGAGCAATCAGGCATTTACAGTAGAAATCACGAATGGGACCAATGTATATGGAACATCGACAGCGACTTTGAATGCCGGAGTAATGGAGCCGATAATCGGTCTTACAAGCCCCGCTGAAATGTCTGCCGGTAATTATGCTGTTCGTTTATATCCTCATGGCGGAAGTTCCAAAGAATTCCGTATGGGTGCCAATGTCATCCTGAAAGGAACAACGGCAGCAGTGGCTTCTGATGCATATGGTATCTATATCGGTAAGAATAACGACAATTATACATTAGAGAACTTAACCAATACATCCGGAACGACTTGGAGCAAGACCATCACCCTTGATGCCGGTTCGTACTATGAATTCAAAGTAAAGAAAACGCCGTCGGCAGGAGATGCTGTATGGTACGGCAATAACGGAAAAATTACAGCTACCACTTCTCCGGCATGGGATTTCAACACCTCGGATGGTAACTGTAAACTCTACACTACTGTAGCAGGCTCGTACACCTTCTCATGGGATGCTTCAACAAATAAACTGACAGTTACCTATCCTGCCGGTGATCACCCTACCAAGCGTATCTACATGGCGTGCGGCAGCGGTACTTGGTGTGACGCTACTCCGAAGTTCTTCGTTCACTCATGGGGCGTGACTGAATATAACACGCAAGTTCAGCAGAATGCATGCGGAGAGTACTATGCTGATATTATCTGGTATAATGACTACTTCCAGTTCACGCGCAATAATAGTACAGCTACGGCATATGATGACCAGAATTGGAATTACTCACAAGACCTCACATACAATTCCTCTCAACTTCTTTGGACGTTCTCAAGTTGGTCTGGTAACACGGGTAATTTCAGTTCCAGCGCTTACACTCCAACAACTTATACCATCAGTTATGCAGCGGGTTCGACGACAGCGACAGGCGGTGCTGCTATTAGCGGCAGCAAAGCCAACGAGACCAAGACTTGCGGTGTGGACTTCACTTTGCCAAGTTCTGCAGTCTTTACGGCAATAGGCTATACGCAGACAGGCTGGACGACTTCGGATGGCGGAGCACAGGAATACGCTTTAGGTGGCACATATACAACCAATGAAGATAAGACGTTCTATCCCGTTTGGACAGTCAATCAATATACCGTTACTCATACACTGGATGGAGTGACCAAAAGCAGTGGTGCAACTGGTGCAAATGCTGCTACTTATGGCACAAACTATACAGCAGTCTTTGCTGCCTCGTCCGGTTATGCTCTTCCGGAAACGATTACTGTGACTATTGGCGGTTCGACCAAAACACAAGGCACAGAATATACATGGGATAAGGCTTCAGGAACAGTAACCATTACCGGATCGTACATTACCGGCGATATTGTTATTACCGTTACGGGAGAGTCGGATGATCCTTGTACCGAACCGGATGAAGTAGCCAATGAAATTGCGCGATTCTTTGTACCGTGCGGTTTGAGTAATGCAACAAGCGGAAGTCCTACCGCGTGGGGTGTGACAAATCAAGATGCTTCGACCGGAGATAATACATTTACTACAAGCGGCTTCGGTGGAGGTAGTTCAAACTGGTATAGAAATGAGACATCTGGACTTATTTATGGAAAATTGTCTGGAAACAGCAGCTATATACTATTGAAACTTAAGTCCGGTAGTTTCCAGGCTGGTGATGTTGTAACCGCATATTTTAATCGTAACGATGCAACGAAAACAGGTTTGACATTAAAGACACAAGGTTCAAGTTATGCAATCACTCCTGGTTCTACAGCTGCAGGAGTGGAAACTTCAGGTACTTACACATTGGTAGCTGATGCAATTGAGGCAGATGGTTCTATTAAACTCTTCCGCGCCAATTCAAGTTCTTATGTCAACCGTATTATTGTAACTCGTCCGGCGTGTACGAATGTAAGTATTACTACTCAGCCGACGACGCCTGTAGCAGCGACGGTAGGAAGTGCGTGTAGCATTACTGGTTTGGTAGCAGCAGGCACAAGTCCTACCTACCAATGGTACACCTGTAATTCAGACGGTAGCGGTGCTACGGCTATTACGTCAGCGGGCGCAATGTCGTTTACGGGTTATACCAGTGCAACTTTAGGTTTGACCCCAACGGCAGCCGGTGCCACGTATTATAAGTGTGTAGTAAGCGGTTCCTGCGGTGATCCTGTGACCAGTAATGTCGTGACGGTGAATGCGAGTGCGGCTCCGGCTTCGGCACTTATTACCTATAACTTGAATGTAGGTACCAGCGCAAGTACAACGATCAAGAGCTCAACATCGACTACAGACGGAACAAATATCACGAATATTGATATTGACCAGACGAATGACGGTGCAAATGGAGCCGGAGCATCTGATCGTACGACAAAATTGGCATTAGCAACCGGAACAACCGCTTCTGCTGTTGCTGAGCCGGATAAATATGAAGTATTTACTTTCAAGGTAGCTTGCGGAAAGAAAGTAACACCATCAGAAGTTAAAATCAAAGTAGCCAATGTGGGTGGTTCGGCTGGCGGTAACCAGAATTACAAAGCCGTTTTGTCGGATACGTATGGTCACTCTATCTCAAATACATTCACCGGAACAAAGAGTGATGGTTCTGTGGAAGAGTTTAGCATAACGAATGGAAGTAGCGTTTATTTCCAAGGCGTTGTGACTTTGAAACTTTGGTCATGTAAGGGTTCTGGCGGAAATGCTTCTGCCTTCCGTATGGGTACGCCGCTTGAGATCTATGGTGAGGTAGGCAACCAAGCGACACCTGCTGCAACGATTACATGGAATACCCAACCTGCGAATGGTAGCGTGGGAGATGCAGATTTTGCATATGATGTAACTTGTTCCGATGGTTCGACTGTTACAGTTACTTCTGCTAATACGACCTATGCAACAATCGTAGGCGGCAAACTGCATTATGCAGCAGCAGGAACAACACATCTTGTTGCTACAGCAACTGATGCCTGCGGCAATACCGTGACGCCGGTTAATTCGAATGACTTCACCGTAAGTGCTGCGGCTCCGACTTACAGCGTAACGCATAGTTTGACGAATGTGACGGCTACAAGCGGTGCGACGGGTGCAGGTGCGGCAACAGAGGGTGTGGCATATGACGCAGTCTTCTCAGCAAATACTGGTTATGTATTGCCTTCAACGATAACAGTAACTATCGGCGGTTCGCCGGCTACTGTAGGTACAGGCTATACATGGAACGCATCTACCGGTGCTTTCCAAGTGCCAGCCGCACAAGTGACGGGTGCTATCGTGATAACCATTGCGGGTGAGACCGCTCCGGCAACCAAAGATATCTACTATGGTGCTATCACCATTACGACCGGTGCGTTAACCAGAGGTAGTACCGGAACAGTACAGTTCTTTACCAATACCGGCGGAACGATTGCTAATAACACGGAGATTTCTCTAAGTACTACTTTAGGAGCAGGTAGCGAATATTATTTGTCGAATGACCTGACAGGCGCTGAATTGTCCAAATCAAGTAACTGGACTACTTCTTCAAGTTCAAATAGATATGTTCAAGGTGTTAAGTTTGGTAGTGGTAAATCCTATACATTAGCACTTGGCTCTAAAGTTGCTTCTTCTATTACTTTCTACGGTATAAATGGTAGCGCAAGTAAAACCATGACTATCGGAGGACAAGCATGGACATCCAGTTCAACAAAAAACACCTTTGCAAAACACGAATTTACTAAATCAGGCGGCTTCACCGGCAATGTATCTATCACACAAGATGGTGACTTCTACGGTATCTTGGTTATTACCATTCAGACCGCTACGCCTTGTACCACTCCGGTTATTCCGGCATTGAGCAATCAATCGCTTTGCGAAGGTACAGACATCGCTGAATGGGATGCAACCCAGACGGCTGTTCTGGCAGATGGCGAGACAGTAACTTATTCCTGGAAGAAGAAAGGTAACGATACCGAATTAGCAAACACCGCTACGTTTGACTTAGGCTCCTCGGCAACCGAAGCCATGGCCGGAACATACGTTGTGACGGCTACTGTCAGCAAAGCCGGCAAGGCTTCCTCTACTGCTACCAAAGAGGTGACGCTGAGCGTGACGGACGGCATAGAGGTGACGGGTATCACGGCGGACAAGGCTACCGTCTATCCGACCAACAGCGTGACTCTGACCGCCACCGCAAGCGCTGATGCTACATGGCAGTGGTACACTTGTACAAGCGCTGAAGGCGCAGGAGCAGCGATTATCAGCGGTGCGGAGAGTGCATCCTATACTATCGCGAGCGCGGGCGCAGCGGGTACCTATTATTATAAAGCCGTAGCAACCGGTTCTTGCGGCACGGACGAGATGGTTTATACTCTTACCGTCAGCGCAGCTGCCGGAGGAGACTGTGAGACCGAGTTCTGGTTCGCCAAAGCAACTGACAAACCCGAGAGCGCGACCGCAGCAACACACATCACCGGCACTCCCTCCGGTTCGTCCTCTGCAACATACACCGCTACTATTGATGGCAACAGCTATCCGATAACCGGACAGACAGGACAGAAAACAGGAAATGTGACTATTGTCGTTCCTGAGGATAATGAGGGTACTTTATATGTGGTAGTGCAAGGTTCCAGCAGCCGTACTATAACCTTGTCGAAAGGTGGAGTACAAGTGGGACAATATACACCCGCCAACAGCACATGGGGTACATTTACTTTTAGCAGTTTGGATGCGGGCACCTATACGCTTGTTTCCAGCGGTAATATAGGATGGGGTATTATAGCTCTCAAACTATGCTCCGGCGAGGCATGTACCGATCCGGAGGTGACGGCAAGCGTGAATAACAGCACGGCTTGTGTAGGCTCCTCTGTGACCTTCACCGCCACCGGTGCGCACGCTTCGGCTACCTACCGGTGGCAGAAATACAGCGGCGGCGCATGGACGGACATCGCCGGCGCTAAGGCTGCTACCTATAACATCGCTTCCGTGGCTACTACCGACGCTATGAAATACCGCGTCATCGCTACCAAAGACTGCGACCGTACGTCCAACGAAGTGACGCTGAACGTGCCTGTGGCTCCGGTCTTCGCGGATTTCACGGCTACGCGTAGCGTTATGGCTACTCTGGCACTCTCCATCACCGATGTAGAGGCAAGTGACGCTACTTCCTACGCATGGTACAAGAGTGTGGACGCTACTTATGACGCAGGCACGGACACGCGTGTCGGTACGGCGCAAGAGCTCCTGCTCGCTTCGGGCGGCGAGGCAGCCGGTGCTACCTACTACCTCTTCTGCGTGGCATCCAATGCCTGCGGCTCAACCACCTCATCCGCTATCACCGTCAATGTGACAGCCCTCGTGGAGGAAGACTGTGCTACCCGCGGTACCGAAGGCGCGGCAGAGTTCGGATTCCAGAACTCAGGGTGCAGCCAGAGTACATACAACGGCACTGCGGTATGGAGCACCGGTACAAGCAACAGCAAGATATTGATTTATTCCGCCCCGGACGGCAAGTACTTCAAGACGATGAAAGTGACCATTGCTTCGTCGAGTGCCAGCAAGGCTTCGTATAACTGGTCCACGGATGGCGGTTCGTCTTATACTGCTGACGGTGTAGCTATCACCGGCGTCACCACGACGCTGACGGAGAAGACCATTAACCTCTCGGCGCACGGCAATGTGAACGAGGTCAAAATCGGCCGTAACTTCGGCAACGGCGAGAGCAGCGGAACGCTGTATGTATCGAAGATCTGTTTCGAATATACGGATGCATGTACGGCTACGACGGTGACGCCTAGCGCGACCAGCAAGACCCATACCATCGGTGCATCGTTCTCCGCACCGACGTTCACGCTCGGTCCGGCAGCCGTATCAAGTGGGACACTGACCTACAGCTCTTCCGACGAAGAAATCGCTTCGGTGGATGAGAGCGGCAATGTGACCTTCAACGGCACGGCAGGTACAGTGACCATCACCGCCTCCTATGCAGGCGCAACGATAGCAGGCGTGGACTACTGCGCGAGCGAAGGCAGCTATACCATCACGGTCAGCTGCGAAGGCGGCGCACCGAAGATTGTCGCCGCAAGCTCTGTCAACATGAGCGGCTGCAACAGCTCCGTAACCCTCAACGCCAAGACGCAAGCCGGAGCAGATTTTGCAGGCGGCAGCTACCAGTGGTTCCACAACGGCGAGGAGATAGATGGCGCTACCGATGCTTCCTACACCGCGACCCAGACGGGTGTCTATACCGTAGCCTATACGAGCGCAGGCGGATGTACCTCTCTTTCGACCAACAACGCCACCGTCACGAGCACGACGGTAGAACCGGAGGTGACGAAGCTCGTTCCGTTCCAGTACTACCATGTCGATAAGACCTACACCGCCCAGATGAAAGACCGTCACCTGTTTAGCGTGAAGGGTAGTGCGGCGTACGGCTCGACTGGCAAGAACTTCAAACTGACCATGTCGCGCAACGGCGGCGCAGAGAAGGATATAACCACGGCGGCATCGATATGGGTTAAGAGGAGTGATGACGGACAAGTGGATAACGTGATGATAGACCTGAACGAACTGAGCGGCAAGTACAACGAGGGCGACGAGCTGGTGCTGACCTGTGCGGCTGTCGATTGCTCGGGTAACGTGAGTGCGGTGTACAAGGACGAGATCACTATCCACGTCATCGGCGCTACGCCGACGCTGGCGCTCATCTGCTCGGGTTCTAACGAAGCCGGTGGTACACGTAATACAAAAAAACTGACGGTAGGCGGCGACTTCCTGACGGGCTATAACAAAGCCGACCTGTGTCAGCAGACGGGCAACACCTCGTTTGACGCCAACACCGAGTGGGGACTCTATACGCGCTTGAAAGAGAACTATATCGTTACGCCTGTGAACGGCTATGCGGTCTTCAACAAACTGAACTATGAGCCTTTCGATATATTGCTGCTGACCGACTATCCGAAGGCATCGAAGAGTGATGCCGCCGCTACTGTGCTGGACGACATGGCAGATCTCTGCGACTACCGCCCGATGCTGTCGTTCAAGGCGCACATGGTAGCCAAGACCCCGTCCAAATGGGCGGCCAAGGGCTTCACCACCTCTCCTGTCGTGCCGAAGAACACCCGTACGAGGCTGAATATCGTCTGCTATGCGCACCCGATGTTCTCCACCCTGAAGTCCACGGCAACGCATATCCAGAAGGATAATGACGATCCCTCGCAGATTGTCTATACGATGCTGGAGGGTGCGGGTTACGAGGGCAGCAAGGGCTTGCAGGGCTTCGAACTGGAAGCGGCGGAGAACTTCGTCACCATCGGTCTGGTGCACTATAACGCCACGCCTGCTGACGGATCGCCGAGCGAAGGTTGGGTCACCTGGGCTCCGGGATCGGAAGACCGTATGCTGGTAACCGCCGTGGAGCGTCAAGAGAATATTGAAGCACGAATGATTATGTTTGCCGTCAACTGCGGTGCGCAGTCCAAGTTCACCGAGACGGGTCGCAACGTCGTTCTCAAGTGTCTGCAATACCTGCTGGACGATGACCCGCTGCACGTGGCGGACTGCTCCTTCACCTTTGATAACGGTGCCGGCAACAGCAGGGATGCCGCTAAGCAAGCGGAGGACTGCCCGACCTGTACAGGAACGAAGGGAGACGGCAAATGGAGTACCGCCGCCAACTGGGGACCGGACTACGTACTCCGCCCGGGTAAAGATACCGAGGTGAAGATAGCCGCTCCTGTAACAGTGGATAACGGAGCAACCAACTTCACGCCGAAAGTGCGCAGCGTACGTATCGTGGAAGGCGGAAAGATAGAAATACCCGCAGGTTCGTATCTGGAGGTAGTTTCTACCATCCGCCGCCAAGACGGTAATGACCTCCTCCCGACCGAGGCAAACGATATCGTAATAGGTTCGAGTGCCGAAGGCAACGGTACGCTCATCTTCAATAACAATGCCGGTGATACGAAGGCGCGCGTAGATATGTATAGTACCGCTAAGGCGGATGCAGGTCTTAGTGCCGCTGCTTCGACCTGGCAGTATATCGGTACTCCGCATACAGATGTAGCCAATGCGCGCAGCAATTACTATGACAGCTGGCTCTACCAGTACGACACCGGCTCACAAGGCTGGACGGTAATACCCAACGGCGGTCCGTTAGTTCCGTTCCGTGGCTATTGCGTAACGCATCCTGATGCACCTGTGGTATTTGACATGGAAGGGACATTGGTTGCTACTACTTCAGCGGATATCGATGTTCCGGCAAACAAATACGTAGTAGCAGCCAACAGTTGGGTAGCTCCGATTGATATCAATGCTATTACGGATGATGATATGGAAAACATTTCGGATAAAGCCATTTATTTCTTCAACACGGGAAGTGATGTCGATGGTACCGGAACACTTAATGGAGGTGACCGTTGGGCCGCAGGTACGTATGTCTCTGTACCTATCCACACCGCTCCATATACAGGAGATGACCATATTCCTTCGATGCAAGGATTCTATGTATGGTCCACAACCGCCGGCACGCTGCATTTGGATTACGACCGTCATGTGCGCGCTACATCCCGAACCAACAAGATCAGCGGCCGTATGCATGCGCCGAAGCGTGTACAGACAGGTGACAACGAACCGGAGGTATTGAAGATTTTCGCCCGCGGTAACCGCTATGACGACCGTCTGGTAGTCTTGGAGCGTGAAGACTTTACACGTCGCTACGAAAGCGGTTGGGATGGCGAAGCATGGGGCGGCAGCGACCTCTCGCCGATGGTATATATCACCAACGAAGCAGGTGTGGACGAGGCAGTGAGCGCAATACCGGAGTTCGAGGGAACAGTCATTACCTTCCGCGCCGGTGAAGACAGCGAATATCGCTTCGAGTTTACCTATAGCGGAGAAACCGATCCGCTCTATCTATACGACATGGATAACAATACCTACACGCAGATTATGACAGGCAACGCGTACTACTTCACGACAAGCGACAAATCGCCTCACAAACGCTTCGTGCTGACGCGCAAGGCTCCGCAGATTGCTACCGGAGTAGGTAATGTATCGGGCGACGAGGTACAAGGTACCAAGGCGAAGAAACTGCTCATCGAGGATAAGATGTTTATCATGGTGAACGGCGTATTGTATGACGCAACCGGTAAAATAGTTAAGTAATGTTTAGAAGTAAGATGTTAGAAGTTAGAGAAAGGAAGAATATTATGAAAAACATTATGAAAACTATTATCCGTAATACCAGACTGATTATTATCTTGGCTTTCCTGCCGGCGCTGTTGAGCGCCGCGCAGGCACAAGCCGTGACCTACCAGACGAAGTATAAAAACGCTTACCAAGGCGCGTATGTCCAAACGCCGGGCAATGCTTCTGCTACAACAGCTTCTCCTTCTGTCGGATTCCAATCGACGAGTGCTTTCTCCGACCAATGGAATACCGCAGAAGGCACCACTCCGATGCTCAACAGCGACGGAACGGTGAATGAGTCGGCGTATATGAGTTCTCTGCCCGGGCGTTCCATACGCAAGAGCGGAAACGGATCGAGCGTCAACCCCGGTACGCCGGATGAAGATGAAGAGGAAGAAGGCGAGCAGCAGCCATTGGGAGATGCGCTTCTGTCGATGATGATGCTCCTGTGCGCATACGCGATATATAAGGTATCGCGCAAGCAGTCCTTCAAGTCCACCGGAAAGGAGCAATTGGAGTAATCTGAGTAATCCGA
>DEIW01000058.1:0-5802 GCA_002352705.1 Bacteroidales bacterium UBA2764
CACCAACGACCCCGATGCGCACTACACCTATATCGAGCGTGCGAAAGCGAAGGGCTATGACGTCCTGCTGATGGACGGCGAGCTGGACGTACACGCCATGAGCCAGGCGGAGCAGAAGAGCGAGGAAGGCAAGCTGCGGTTCGTACGCATTGACTCCGACACCATCGAGAACCTCATCCGCAAGGAGGATACCGCCAAGGACACTTTCTCCGACGAGCAGAAAGAGGGACTGCGCAAAGCGTTCGAGGGCTTGCTACCGAGCGCCGAGGACAAACTGCGTTATTTCGTTACCTGCGAGGCTGCGGCAGCAGACGCCCTGCCGGTCTTCCTGACCCAGAACGAGTTCATGCGCCGAATGAAAGAGATGTCCGCTCACCAGCAGGGAATGTCCTTCTACGGCCAGATGCCCGACCAGTACAACCTTGTCCTGAACACCGCTCACCCGCTCATTCAGGAACTCGTCAATAAAGAGACCTCCGAGCAGGTAGAGGAAGAAGTCGAGAAGAAAGACGGCAACGAAACCCAAAAAGAGACTGTTATCAAGACGGTCTGCAAGTTGGAGGGTGAGGATGAGCGAATTAAACAACTCATCGATATTGCCCTTCTCGCCTCCGGTCTACTTAAAGGCGAGTCATTGGCTAAATTCGTAAACAGAAGTGTGGATTTGTTAAAATAGTAACTATGCCGTAAAATTATTTAAATGGGCTCTTGAAAGAGAGCTCATTTTTTTTAATATAATATGTGTATAAATTACAATTTTAGTCGCAAAATAATGTACGATTTTTAAGATTTTTGTAAAAAAAATAATAAAAGTGCACTTTCTATTAAAAATAGATATTGCGTATGTCAGAATAAAGCAGTACCTTTGCGCCCGATTTTGAAAATTAAGGTACAATTATAATGAATCAATTAAAACTTTCTCTATTTCTCTTTTCGCTTTTCGCTGTGTTAGGCGTACAAGCGCAATCAGTGACTTCGGTTAAAGTTTCCGGAGTGGTAACAGATTTTCAAACCCGCGAGCCTCTGGTGGGGGTTACTGTTTTTGACAAGAATGATCCCTCTAAAGGCACCGTTACCGATATCGACGGACAATATACGATTACGGTAGATGTGCGTAAGCCGGCGATGTTGAGTTTTTCTTATGTGGGATACGATACAGAGACCCGTTCGGTTACTGCACTCACGAAGACGTTGAATGTGCCACTCCTTACCCATAATGAGCTTCTGGATGATGTCGTGGTGACGGCAGGGCGTTTTGAGCAGCGCCAGACGGATGTTACTGTCTCCATGGAGGTTCTCAAACCCGAGGCGCTCCGTAGTCAGGCGCCTACGGATCTCTCGTCAACATTGCAAACTCTTCCTGGAGTGGAGATTATTGACAAGCAACCCTCTATCCGCGGTGGCGGTGGATGGACATATAGTGTGGGTAGCCGGTGTCAGGTGCTGATGGACGGAATGACCATCCTGAATCCTAAGACCGGTGAGATAAACTGGAATAATGTGCCACTGGAGAATGTGGCGCAGGTGGAAGTTATCAAAGGAGCTTCTTCCGTCCTCTATGGATCTTCCGCGCTGAATGGTGTAATCAACGTGCGTACCCAACGTCCGGGTTTGAAACCCGAGACGAAGGTGAGCGGATACGTAGGTGTGTATGATAACTATAAGAATTACGCGTACACGGGCGCGCGTCTTCCTTTATATTATGGTGCGGAGGCTTCTCATTCCCGCCGTGTGGGAGATTTTGATATCTCGGCGGCTATCAGTGGATTTAAAGATGAGGGCTATCGCCAGCAGAGTTTCAATGACCGCGTACGTTTGGGCGGAAATATGACCTATCACAAACCAATGCCGGCGGGAAAATATATGAGCATGGGTGCTAATGTAAATTACGTGGCTAACCAGTATGGCGATTTCTTTATCTGGCGCAGCCCGAAGGATCCTATTCATCCTTCGCCGTTGACTAACATGGGACGCAAGGAGCATAATTTCAATATCGACCCGTTCTTCAATTATGACGATGCAGATAAAGGTATCTCGCACAAAGTACGTGCACGTTTCTACCTTACTTCCGACAACCTTACTACGCCTTCTGAGCGTATGAGCACCGAGGACCTCGCTAAATGGGGTGCCACGAGCTTTGATTTAGGCAAGATCGCAGGGTACGCAGAGAGTGCCAAAGGATGGATAGATAAGGGCTACGATATTACCAACGCATTGCTTCTTACCTTCCAAGATATAGCTGTTCCGATCATGAATGATTTGCAGGATGAGAACTGGTTAGGTCTTATCCAACACGGAGTAGGCTTTGTACAAAACGATTTGGGTTATACCGGCACAGTTGCTGAGATGCAGGATGCCGTGGCATACGCAATGAATCTTTTGGCGAACAATGATCCTACTCGTCCGGAGCTGACCTATAACGGCTATCTGGATTATCAGTTTGCTAAGCAATGGAACTCCGGCGTACGTCTTACCACCGGTATCAACTGGAATCATATTACCAATACGGCGAATATCACGGGCACCCACCATACGGATAACTTGGCTGCGTATATCCAATACGACCATCGTATTGCCGACAAACTCTCTTTGAGTGCAGGTATGCGTCTGGAATACTATCGCATGGACTCCAGTTACAACGAAGCGAATATCCAAATCGGTAAATGGCTCTGTCCTGTACGTCCTGTCTTCCGTGCCGGTCTGAACTGGGAGATTTACAAAGCCGGATTCCTCCGCGCCAGCTTCGGTCAGGGTTACCGCAACCCGTCTATCACGGAGAAGTTCGCCCGTAAAGACATCGGCGGCGTAGGCGTCTATCCGAATCATAACATCAGGCCGGAGTCGGGTTTCAATGCCGAGTTAGGTTATAAGCAACTCTATAAGTTCGGTCCTATCACCGGTACACTGGATGTAGCCGGCTTCTATACCGAGTATAGAAATATGATAGAGTACCAGTTCGGTCTCTTCCGTAACTCTGATTTCACTATGATTAACTCAATGGACGACGTCCTCAGTGAGGCGCAGAATATAATTGATGATATCAAAAAGAATAAGTCCCTGAGCAACGCCGGTATCGGTATCGGTGCGCAGTTTGTGAATGTGAACCATGCGCGTATCTACGGCGCCGAGGTAAGCACCGCCGGAAAAGTAGCCATCCAGAAGCAAATGGAACTGCGTTATTCCATCGGTTATACCTTCACTGAGCCGGAGGATATGGATAACGCCAAGCGTATTGAGGAGGAGAAAAACTATACCGATCCGTTGCAGATGAAGAATAAATCCAATGATACCAAGTATCTCAAGTACCGCAACAAACATTCTTTCAAAGCAACTTTGGATTATAACTACAAGTGGTTCTCCATCGGCATGAACATGTCCTATCGCAGCAAGATGTTAGCCGTGGATTATATCATGGTAGATGAGCGCGAGAAAGAGCAGGATGACCTCATGGATTATGCCCGTAAGTTTATCTTCGGATATGAAGACGGTGTGTCGCTGCATGATTATTGGATGGCGCATAACACGGGCATCTTCACGATGGATCTTCGTGCCGCTGTGCGTTTCAAAGAGCATGTAGAGGTACAGTTCCTCGTCAATAATCTTCTTAATACGGAGTATAGTTTCCGTCCTATGGCATTAGCGGCTCCGCGTACGTTCGTATGCCGGCTGAACTTGACATTCTAAGTAGAAATATATAGGCTTATGAAAAAGATAATTACTGCTATTTGTTTATTGGTGTCGCTGAGTGTGCAGGCTGCACAGATGGGTGCCGCGCTGGGTGTGTATAGCGGTTCGGTGACCATCAACGGCACTTCATACAACGCAAGTCGGATCTATGTCTTACCCGGTGCAGAAGCGAACACATTGACCTGCGTGGTAGGGCAACAGGTACTGGTTAATATACCATCATCGTCGATTGTCCTCTCGGCACAGGCGATCAACGCCAATTATGCCATTACGAACGGTGGTTTCGAGGGAAACTGGAGCAATAACGAGCCGCAAGGCTGGCATTCGTTTAAGACCGCAACGGGCGATTATGCTTCGTTTGTCACCGGTAACACCGGTCAGTTCCAACAATCGACAGACACGCGTCCCGGTTCAACGGGATCGTATAGCGCACAACTGCAATCCAAAACATTAATGGGTATCAACGCCAATGGTAACTGCACCAACGGTCGAATTAACGCAGGCTCCATGAGCGCTACAGACGCCAGTGGTAACTATGCTTTTTCCGATCCGTCTCAGCCAAACTACACTACCGCCTTTGTGGGTTGTCCGGATTCACTTGTTTTCTGGGCAAAATATATACCCGGAGGCGGAAATGTAACCGACGCAAGCAATAAAGCTCGTGCGCACGCAACCCTATTGACCAATGCCCGTTACCAAGATCCGGAGACGAAAGACTACTCCGCTATCAAGATAGCAGAAGCTACTTCCAACTACTCGGCTACATCAAGCAAAGGCTGGCAACGTATTGCTGTCCCGTTTGTCTATACAAGCGTCAGTCCGTCACAAATGGCTTATATGTTGCTCACTTTCTCCACCAACGCAACCCCTGGAGGAGGAAATGCCAGCAAAAAAAGCCCTGATAACGTGTATATTGACGATGCGGAGATGATCTATAACCACAGTCTGACTCAATTGAAAGTTGACGGAGAAGTTATTTCTTTTACGAAAGGTCAAGCGACAACAAATAAGATTTATAGCAACAATTATGCTGTTTCAGCCACGACAAATGGTAAGGCAGCTAAGACGTTTATCGGATATGATGCGACCAATTACCGCATGTATATCTACGTAGTAGCGGATAACTACTCGCAAGCGTGCGCGTATTCCTTATATACATTGCAGATGGCAGAACCCATCAAGGATACCGAATACGCCTACTCAGCTACGACTTGCGACAACTATCCGTATTCAGACAACCTGTTCCAGAACCTGACCAAGTCCGGTGTCTATCACACCACTATCCCCAATACGCAAGGCGGCGACTCGCTGATTACGCTGACGCTGACGGTAAATAAGACCTATGCTTTCCCTGCTGACGCTACGATGAAGATGAACGAGACCTACACTTGGCGCGAGAAGACGTATCAGAATCTCACTCCGGGTGTATATACCTTCGCTGACTCACTCAAAACAAAGACCGGTTGCGACTCCGTCTATACGCTGACGCTGACTGTGGAGTCCATCAGCTATTTGTTCGAAGAGAGCGCTACCGTTTGTCGGAACGAGGAAAGTGAATGGCATCAAAAGACGCTGAACACCTCGAAGGCGGGTACGTTCATGGTCTACGACTCGCTCAAATCGGTTTATGGTCAAGACTCCGTCTATAGACTGACGCTGACCGTGTTGCCCACCTATACGATTCCCGCTGAGGCAACGATGAAGATGAACGAGACCTATACCTGGCGCGAGAAGACGTATCAGAATCTCACTCCGGGCGTATATACCTTCACTGACTCGCTGAAAACGCAAGCCGGATGCGACTCGGTCTATACGCTGGCGTTGACCGTTCAGTCAATCGGCTATTGGTTTGAAGAGATGATGAGCAGTTGCGTCAACGAAGATACTGAATGGCATGGCAAGCAACTCCCCACGGCGACTGCGGGCGACTATGTCTTGTATGACTCGCTGAAATCGGTTTATGGTCAAGACTCTGTCTATAGACTGACGCTGAGCGTTCACCCAGTTTATCTGTTCACGGAAGAGAAATACGTCAATGAAGCGAACTTGGTATGGCGCGGCAAGACCATTACAGACCTGCCTAAACGTGAAGAACCGTACCTGATTTACGACTCG
>DEIW01000058.1:5861-14665 GCA_002352705.1 Bacteroidales bacterium UBA2764
TACGGCAGCTACACCAACGAGTGTTGCGAGGGTGAGTTTATCCTCTTCGACGGCGTAGAGTACAGAGAGTCGTTTGACGGCGATGTGCGTATCTCGGACAAGAATGTCTATGGCGGAGACTCCATCGTCCATGTAACGATTACCGTCTTCCCCTCGTATTACATAGAGGAAGAACTGAAGATTGTCGTAGGCACAGACACGCAATGGGAATACTATGAGTTAAGCCAGTTCCCCGTTGGCTCGACCACGCTGAAGGCGGAGTATTGGTCCGATGATTTCTGCGATTCCATCCGTGTACTCCACCTAACTGTAGAACCCAAACCGATTCTTACAGGTGTTCCGAACACTCTCTCTGACAAACAAGTAGCGCGCAAAGTGCTGTACAACGGACGTATCTATATCATCCGCAAGGACGAAAACGTATATGACGTATTAGGAAACAAAATACAATAAACATTTAGTATTATCAAAACAACCAAAAAATGAAAAAGATTTTTACTGTTTTAGTTGCCGGACTGATGATCTCGGCACAAGCATTTGCAGTCACCACCAAGGATGTCTGCGGACAGTTTAACGGCGAACTTTGGATCGACTGGGATTCCTATGGTAGCAAATCGGTTTATCTGTTGCCCGGAACAACGGAGAACACCCTGACGTTTGTATTGCCGGACTTCTCGTTCCTTGGCGGTAAATTAGGAAACATCGTTCTGCCGAACATCTCTATGGATGCGGACGGTAAACTCTCGCTGAAAGAGACATCCCTCTATTTGGATTCTATCAATCTGCGTGCATCTATCAAGATGCTGAATAACTATGAGGATGAAGGCGAGACCTACAACTCTATCGTTTCTGCCACACAAGCACAGATCACATTGGAGATAGCAGAGCCTAAGACGCTTCCTATGCCTATCATCGTTATCTTTGAAGGTCAAGCTCTCCGCAGCAATAACTTTGCCCTTCCTAACGGTGGTTTTGAAGGTCAATGGGTAAACAACGAACCGGTAGCATGGCATTCATTTGCTTCTGCTACAGGCGATTATGTCAATTTTGTTAAAGGCAACACACAGCAGTTCGTAGCATCGAATGATGTTCGTCCGGGGTCTGAGGGTACGCAGAGTATTCTCTTGTCTTCCAATAACTTGTTTGGCGTAAAGGCTAATGGTAACTGCACCAACGGTCAGATTAATGCCGGTTCGATGAAAGCAGATGATGCGGCAAATAACTACAACTTCTCTGATCCTGCTAACAATGGTTTCAACACGGCATTCCAAGGTCGTCCGGACTCGATTGCTTTCTGGGCAAAATACCAGCCTGCTGACAAGAACCCCAATAATGAGGTAAACAAAGCCCGTATGAGCACCATCATCACTACCAACGCCCGTTATCAGGATCCTGAGGCTGCTGACTATTCGGAAGTTAAGGTTGCAACTGCTGCGATCAACTATGCAGCTACAGCTGATTTAGGCTGGCAGCGTATTTCTGTACCGTTTACCTATACCGGCATTGCAGGTGAACCGGCTTATATCCTCACCACTTTCACTACCAACCATGTTCCGGGTGGTGGATCTTCTGAAAAAGGGAAATTGGATTCCGTTTATATTGATGATGTAGAGTTGATCTACAATAAAACGCTGAATTCTTTCTCCATTGGCGAAAACGCACTGCAGTTCAACCAGCGTGTCGCAACTGTTAACGAGAACTACTGTGATAGTTGCGCTGATTATGTAGCCGCAGCAGAGGGTAAGACCGCACAGACCTTTATCGGTTTTGATGCAGCTCACAAATGCATCCATGTGTATGTTATCGCTGATGATTTCGCTCAGTCGGGTGATTACCGCCTCTACCGCGTAGAGTTCCGCGACAGCCAGACAGATGATCTCGACCCGCTTAACCAAGGCGTAGAGAACCTCCTGCACAATACCATCAGCAGCGAGAAAGTGCTGATCAACGGTCAGTTGTTCATCCGCAGCAACGACGCGTGGTACAATGCGACGGGTATACGAGTAAAGTAAGTTGACATTTGACATTTGTCATTTGACATTTGAAAGTTATTTAGAGAAATCCTCGATTCGGGGATTTCTCTTTTTTTGTACTGCTACTCCGATACGATTATTAAGAATCGGTTGTAACCTATTATTAAAAACGCGCGCGCGTACGTAAATATTTGCGTATTTGGAATAATTGTATTAATTTTGCACGCTATTTTGGGGAAATATAGAGGCGATTCTTATGTTTTGTCTTAAAAATCGTACATTTTGCAAAACCTACATAGCAAAACAATAAGTAAACAATAAATTAATATATGGTATGAAAAAGATTAATTCTTTTAAACAACTGTTTTTCCTATGCGCTTTGCTCGTTATTAGTAGCCATGCATGGGGATTGTCCAGTACTAAATTGACAGTGAATATCAGCGGTAAAGGACAAATCGCAGTGAACACCTCTGCGGAGAAACCGTCTGATTGGTCATCCGTTTCCGTTACAAAAGAGCAGGGACCTCACGGATTTTTTGAAACGAAGGTAACGGACACCTACTACATTTGGGTAAATCCGAATGACGGATTTTATTGCTCAGGTGTGAGTGAAGGTACTTGGAATAATGCCGGTTATTACACGGTTGCCTTTAAAGGTTCTACCGGTACAACCGAGAAAACAGTCACAGTTACGTTTGTCGGCAACAAGTACACCCTCTCCTTTGATGGAAACGGCAATACCGGAGGTAGTATGGACGCTCAATCTTTCATCTATGGCACTGCTCAAAACATCCGTTCTAATGGTTTTGAACGCATATACAGCATTTCGTATGATGCCAACGGTGGAGAGTGCAGCCGCACAAGCGACAACGCTGTTTCAATCTTCTTAGGATGGGCAAAGACTGCCAATGGAAGTGTGCTTTATACGGATGGAGAGTCGCTGAGTATGCCTACTCCTATTCCAGATCACAATAGCACCATCAACCTCTTCGCTCAATGGGAGCCCGCCTCTATCGTATTACCGGAACCTACTCGTGAGGGATTCCTTTTCGATGGATGGTATAACGGTGATAAGTGGGTAGGTATTGGCGCCTCGGAGGTTACTCCCACGGCTGACATGAACCTTACTGCGCACTGGGCTGAGAAACTGACGCCGGTATTCGTACTCGACCAAACAGAGATAGAATTGGACCAAAAAGCTATCCTGACGATGAATAATGTCAGCAACCCCGATATACAGATTGCGCCGGAAGGTATCGTTTCGTATAACGCTTCCACCGGTGAACTCACTGCATTAGCAGTTGGAACGGTTACCATCAGCGCCACGCAGGAAGCTACGGATACATATAGTTATAAGCATGAAGAGTTGACCCTGACGGTGGTGAAGAAAACGCCGAGCCTTACCGTATTGCTTAATGATGAAGAGAGAAGTAGTATCTACGTGGCACAAGGTAAGACCGCCAATGTCTCATTCGTTAAAACGCCTGATGTAGATGTGGTAGTGACAACCGTAAGCGGTAGCAACTTCGCTGCTTACTCGAACGGAGTAGTTACCGGAAGTGCTATCGGAACGGCTGTCTTCCGCGCTACCTTGCCCGAGACGGATACCTATCAGAGTACCTCTGTTGATTTTACAATCAACGTTACCGAAAACTATGCCCACCTCCCTATTCATATTAATTCGCGAAGTGTGTATGATGTAGTAAAAGATGGCGCAAGTGGTACTAACTATTGGGAGAACGATAGAGGTATTATCGTCGGTGGTTCTGATGGCTGGTTCGATGGCACCACTAACTGGGACGATAAATACGTCACCATACATTTTGAGGGTATTCCTGATAAATTATCCTTTGACTTCATCTATATTTACCGCGATAATGGTCTCAATAAGATGACTGCTACTCGCCCTGGTGAAGATGCCCAGCCCGGACAATACTATTTCCTCTATGTTGAGGAGAGCGCAAACGGCAGTAATTGGACCCCTATCAGCTGGCAACATACTGAGCCGAATAAGGATGATTGGCAGAATTCCGGCGACCAGCAACTGAAAAAGACAACCCGTTATTTGCGTTTCCACCTCCATGCCAATTACGGAGCATGTTACCGCAATGTGAGAATATCCGAATTGAAGTATGTGGAAGATCCTGTACCTGCATCCATTGACCTCGGTACAGCTATCATCTATTCGGGCGAGGTAAGCAAGACTTCGCTGATCAACTGGTGTAATATTGCTCCTATGACCATCACCAGCAGTAATGACCGTTTCTCAGTCTCGCCGACCACATTCGGAAACTACGAGGACTACGGTTCGCAGGAACTGACCATCAGCTATACGCACGGGAGCGAAGTAGGCCCGCAGGAAGCCGACATTACCATAAGTAATGGCATTTCTTCATATGATAAGACAATTCATGTAACGGCGAACACCATCAAGCGCCAGCAATCTATCACATGGAACGAACAAATTGCCTCTACCGGCTTTGCCATGAATGTAGAAGAGCAATATCCTGATGCAGCGATTCCTGCGGTAGCTACCGTGGAAAGTGGCGGAAAGGTGATTTTTACCTCTGAGAACAGTGACATCATTGCGGTCATTGCGGACACTGCTCTGCTCGCCAAAGCGGTTGGAACCGTGAATATCACCGCTTACCAGGCGGGAGACGCTGAGTATGCGGAAGCATCGGATACGAAACAGTTTATCGTGACGGAACTCCTTAAGCAATCTATCAGTTGGGAGCAGAATTTCTATAGCCTTTTGACCACAAGCGATCCTGTTGAGTTGAATGCTACGGCAACCAGTGGCGGTGAAATCGTCTATACCTCTGCCGATGAGAGCGTAGTTCGTATTGAGAACGGAGTATTGATGGTTGTAGGCGAAGGAGAGACATATATTACGGCGTCTCAAGCCGGTGGGGAAATTAACGGACATACGTATCTCCCGATCTCGGTGAATAATTATGTAACCGTTCGTAACCCGGCTTCCCAATGTAATGGAATGGCGCTCTCTGCCAACTCGCTCACTCTTAAAGGGAATTCACAAGAGTACGCATTGAGCGGTATTCCGCAAACGCTAACCTTCTCTGCTAAACACGGAGAAAAAAGCGCTTGGTGGGGAACGGGTGTTTCGTATGCTGCTTTAATAGTTGAGCAGTACGCCAATATCAATAATTTATGGGACTGGTACGAAGTGTACAACACGGTTGTAGGTACTTCTGAAACGGCTTCCGGAAATATCGCGCTGGACGAGAGTGCAACAAAAATCCGCTTTAAGACTGGTGAGTCCGCCGTGGACCACACAATCACGAATATCCGTGTAACACGCCAGAAATTCATGCGTCCTGACGTAGTGGCTATTGATGAAATTGTAGAAACAAACGCAACCTGGCAAAAGACCCTCACCATCAGCCACTCCAATATAGACCTCATGACCGTGACATCCAAACAAGGACTTTTGAATATCAATGTCACCACTTTGGGAGAGGGATGTGATGATTTCGGCAATGACGCCTTTACCGTTTCGTTCACTCCAACAGTACGGTATGAGGATTATTTTGACACGATTGTCATCACCGACCAGAAAGCACAGCCGACGATTGTGGAGATTCCGGTTCATCTCTATTCACAGGGATTGCACCAGATTATCAACGACTTCGACTTGCCCGCGTCGTGCCTCACAACCGATGTCTTGGACCCCTTCCACGCTACGGCAACGAGTGGTTTGGAGATTGCATACCTCTCTTCGGATAGCGCTGTCGCATATGTCAACGAGAACAAACAACTGATTATCCGTGCTGCCGGAACGGTTACTATAACCGCTTATCAGGCGGGCGATGACCGTTTCGAGTTTGCTTCGGATGCCAAGACGATAGAGATACAGCTGACCCCGACTACAATCATCGAAACTCCGCAAGCTACGGCTATCGCTGCGGGACAATCCCTCGCTAAGGCTAAGCTCATCGGAGGTTCGGCTTCTGTGGACGGTTCGTTTGCATGGCAGGCACCCGAGACGATGCCCGAGGCGGGAGAGCAGACATACACCGTGGTCTTCACACCGGCGAATACGGCTATCTATGCTTCTGCAACAACCGAAGTGACGGTTCATGTAGAAGACGGTCAGATTGCGCAGTCGATTACATGGGACGATGTCTTCCCCGAGCTCTTCTACAAAGGCATGAGCTTCGAAATGACCGCTGTCGCTTCGTCCGAACTGCCGGTAGTATATACCTCTTCCGACGAAACGATTGCTCGCGTAGAAGGTACGACCCTTTATCCTTTGGCGGAAGGTACTGTCACAATCACGGCTACGCAAGCCGGTGATGAGTTCTATTTCGCTGCACAGCCGGTTGAGAAACAGCTTGTCGTTTCTCCTATTCCTACTACCTATGGCGAATATCAGGCGTCCTTCTGCGAGGGTGACTCTGTGGAGTTTGTAGGCAAATGGTATACCGCAGCTGTAGAAGATAGCGTAACGGTACCGGAGAAGAATATCTACGGCGGAGACTCCATCGTTGTCTTTACCACGGTAGTCAAACCGAGCTATCTCTTCGCCGGGGATACGACTATCCGCATGGATGAGGCGTTCGCATGGCGGGAGAAAGAATACGGTCTCATGACCCCGGGCAGCTACACCTTGTATGACTCCCTGAAGACTCAGGAAAACTGTGACTCCGTGTATGCCCTCCACCTCACCGTAGAAGCTATCCCTTACCTCATTCAGGAAGTAGCAACGGCTTGCCAGAACGAAGACGCCCTTTGGCATGACAAGACTATGCCTACTGCTGAAGCCGGTACCGTCATCATCTATGACTCGCTGCTCTCGCAGTTCGGTAAGGACTCCGTCTATGAATTGACGCTGACCGTTTATCCCACATATGCCTTCGAAGACGAAGCGCAAACGATGTACGCAGGCGCAGCAGCTGAATGGCGCGGCATTGATTTGAGCCTTATTCCGGTCGGTGACACCCTCCTGACGAAGGTTTATCCTACCATCCAGGGATGCGACTCCGTCTATACGATGCACCTTAGAGTCAATGAGGCACCTGCTACCTACGGTAAGGATACAATCTACATCTGCGGTAGAGGTGAGGTAGCTTTCTATGACGATGTGCCCTATTCCAAACCGACCAAGGCGCCGCTTTCGGTTACTTTGAGTACCCCGAATCAGTTCGGTGGAGACTCCATCGTGGAACTCTCGGTTTTGGCTTCGCACAAGTATGACATGAGCTTCAGCAAAGAGATTGAGGAAGGCACAGAGGAGGAATGGCAAGGCATCGACCTAAGCGTACTGCCTGTCGGAGATACTACCCTGGTTGCAATCTATACCACCATCCACGGATGTGACTCGACCTATACGCTCAACCTGACCGTCAAAGTAAAAGAAAATGCAGCGACAGCATTGGATAACGCTGACGCTGTAGATAAAAAGGCTTACAAGTTCTTCCGCAACGGACAGATGTATATCCGTAAGAACGGAAGGGTTTATAACCTGCAAGGCATCAAGGTAGAGGAAGAATAATTAAACCTCTATAGCCGCGCATTTACGCGCTAAGTATTTAGCCTCGTCTGCATTCAGCAGCGGGGCTATTTCTTTATAGACCCGTACGTGATAGGCGTTCAGCCAGTCTATCTCGTCTTCCGTCATCAGACTCATCTCTATCAGACTCGTGTCATAGAAACAGAGTGTCAGAGTCTCGAATTGAAGCCATTCGTCTTCTGTCGTCGTCGCTTTGGTCTGCTTCGCGGGAATAACGGTTATCAGGTTCTCCGTACGGATGCCCCATTTGCCGGTACGGTATATACCCGGCTCGTCGGAGACGATGGGACCCGCCTCTAATGGAGTAGGGTTGTTGTCCGTGCGGACGTTCTGAGGACCCTCATGACAGCCTAAGAAATGTCCTACGCCGTGACCGGTTCCATGGCCGAAAGTGATGCCGGCTTCCCACATATACTGCTTGGCGAGGGCGTCTAACTGGTTCCCGCGCGTTCCTTTAGGAAAACGGGCGCGCGCGAGAGCTATGTGACCTTTCAGAACATACGTGTAGTCTAACTTGGCTTGCGCGGGGATTCGACCGCCTAACCATACCGTGCGGGTGATATCCGTTGTGCCGTCCAAATACTGACCGCCGCTGTCTAACAGAAGCATGCCTTCCGGCTTCACCTCGGCGCATTTATCCTTCGTAGCCGCATAGTGAACGATGGCGCCGTTGCCTTGATAACCGGCTATCGTACCGAAAGACTCTTCTACGAAATTCTCACCCATAGCCCGGAACTCATGCAGCTTTTCCATCAAGTCCCACTCGGTTAACGGGCTTTCGTCTTTTGTCTTTTTTCTTTTGTCCAATGTTTCTTCCAGCCATTTGAAGAAACGGGTTAGCGCTGCGCCGTCTTGACGCATAGCGGTCCGCTCGCCCTCTAACTCAACGGCGTTCTTCTTCGCTTTGTCGATGAGGATAGGGGATTTGATGTTCTGGGCATTTGCGCCTTGCTCCCCTCCTTTTAGGGAGGGGTCGGGGGTAGGCTTCCTGATAGCCTCGTATAGAGCCTCGTTAACCTTCGCGCCGTCGTAGTAAATAGTGCCTCTCAGACCTGCGATATAATCAAAGACCGCCTCATAGGGCTGAATGTCTATATTGTTGAATTCCAAATAGTTACGGGCAGCGGAGTCAACCTTCTGCTCATCTACAAAGAGGGTGCATTTGTCGTCCTCCAGGATTACGTAACTGATTACCACCGGGTTATACTCTACGTCATTGCCGCGGATGTTCAGCAACCAGGCTATCTCGTCCAACGCACTCACAATTAGTGCATAGTCTTTCGACTTTTGACTTTCGA
>DEIW01000168.1:0-17009 GCA_002352705.1 Bacteroidales bacterium UBA2764
CTCAAATTTCAAATCTCAAATCTTCAATTGCGCTGGAAGCGCATGATACTATCTGCCGTAATGTAGCCAACCGTGTGGCGGAGTTGAAGGCTTTTGCCCGTGCTCATGATATAGTGGTTTTCGTAGGCGGAACCAAATCCTCCAACGCGCGCGTACTATATAATAATTGTGTGGAGGTCAACCCCAACACTATCTTCATTTCCTCTCCCGATGAACTCGAAGAGAAACTTTCAACTCTCAACTTGAAAACTAATCTCAACCTAAAAGTTGGCATCTGCGGTGCTACCAGTACGCCGCTATGGCTTATGGAAAAATGTAAAGAAAGGATACAAAATGAGTGCTAATCTCAACATCATTGGCGTTCTCACATCCGGAGGAGATGCTCCGGGCATGAATGCCGCTATCCGCGCCGTCACACGCGCGGCCATTGGACAAGGTATTCGCGTCAAAGCGATATATCGTGGTTATAAAGGATTGATAGACGGGGAGGTGAAGGAATTTACTTCCCAGGATGTATCAGGTATTATACAACGCGGAGGTACCATCCTCAAATCGGCGCGGTGTACGGAGTTCCAGACCAAAGAGGGACGCGAACAGGCTTACCAGACAATCCTCAGGGAGCAAATTGATGCCCTGGTGGTGATTGGCGGGGATGGTACGTTTACGGGAGGACGACTTTTTGCCCAGGAGTATGATATTCCGGTGATAGGTATGCCGGGTACTATTGACAATGACTTGTGGGGAACGGATGCTACGATAGGTTATGACACATCGCTCAGTACCATCACGGAGTGTATCGACAAACTAAGGGATACTGCTACTTCGCATGAGCGCATCTTCCTGGTGGAAGTGATGGGACGCGATGCGGGATTCCTGACTCTCAATGCGGCTATTGCCGGAGGATGCGAGGCTGCGATTATCCCGGAGCGTGCCACCGTCATGGAGCAGATTGAGGATGCCATCGGTAACGGGCGGCGTAAATCCAAGAACTCATCTATCGTTCTGGTGCAAGAACATGCTGTAGAAGGTGGCGCCAATGCGGTAGCCAAGATGATTGAGAAGGAGCATCCCGAGTATTCTACGCGTGTTACTGTTCTCGGCCATCTCCAACGCGGAGGCAGCCCTACGGCATATGACCGTATCTTGGCTTCACGAATGGGTGTAGCCGCTATTCAGGCGCTCATGGACGGACAAAGGAATGTGATGGTAGGTATCCAGAATGACGACATCGTGTTGGTGCCTTTATCCAAGGCTATTCATCAGAAAAAAGATGTCAAGGAGGACAAGTGGCAGGCTATGCTTACCCTCTCTATCTAAACTTATCCTTATCGCTCCTTACCGGTCTTTATCGGTCCTTACATCTAAAGAAATCAGCGAGGCGCACGCCCCGCTGATTTCTTTTCTTTCGTACATCGTACATTAATCCTTCGTCCTTCACCTGACGCTTGTTAGCTTCTTGATTTTCTCATTCAGTCTCTTCTCTTTCAGCAACTGCTCGATACTCAGATGCATCCGGTAGTTCCAGAAATGACGCGGGTTGGCCGGTACGTTGATTCGGTCGGCGAACTGGTCTTTGATACGAACGTCCCCGTCGATAGCCAGCCAGTCTTGCAGCGGCAGAATGGTCCACATGGCAGGGCTGTACATATGCTGGTTGATGATAAACTCTGCTATTTCCGGACTCATCTCTTTGGGCGCATCGCCCCACCATCCCATCTGCTCGTTGTAGAACCGCTGGGTTACGGCGCGGTCTTCTTCCCACCATGCGCGAAGCGGATTCATATCATGGGTTCCGGTGGTGCAGACACTCTGATAAGGAGCATCGGCCGGATGGGCGAACTTAACCGTCGGGTCTTTTGGCATACGCTGAATCTCCAGACTCAGAATCTGCAATTCATGCATCACATCCGGCACACAGGCAGGAACCATACCTAAGTCCTCGCCGCAACATAACATATGGGTTGCGCCGATGAGTGTAGGCAGTTTGCGCATAGCTGACTCACGCCAGAACTGGGTGTGACGACGGAAGAAATAGTCATTGTATATACGCATCAGTACTTCTTTCTGGTCCGAATACAACTCGTTGAACGAATGGCTCTGATAGATCGAGATACGCGGATGCAGCCATCCCGGTCTCCGCTGGTCTTCTACCATCAGCACCTCGCAATGCAGATAGATCAGACCGTTGCAGATATTCTTCACAGCCTCAGCGCTTAAACCACTGGCTTTCAGCTGTTTCTCGTCGCCCAAGAGACGGTCTGCCCATTCTTGTACTTTCACCTGGGTGTCAAACTCCGGACGGAACCAATATACATAGTTGTCGCGGGTCTGGAGAGCATTCTTCTTTGCCCACTCAGTGTCGTAACCCAGTACGTCGCCTAAGAAATTAGAGCGGATATACGGTTTGGTCATTCTGTCCCAATCCAGACAAACACCTTGCGCGCAGAGGTCGTCATAACTGTACGGCAGAGCCGGTACGAAATGGCCGCAAAGACCCCATACATCCGTCTTTCTCATCTGCCATATACGGAAGAAGCCGAGGATATGATCTACGCGGTATGCATCGAAATAATCCTGCATCTTGCGGAACCGTGCCTGCCACCAACCGAAGTTATCCTCCGCCATCTTGTCCCAGTTATACGTCGGGAACCCCCAGTTCTGACCGCTGATGGAGAAATCATCGGGCGGCGCTCCGGCGGAAGCGTCCAGGTTAAAGAGCTCCGGATAAACAGCCGCATCTACGCTGTCAGGACTGATACCGATAGGTATATCGCCCTTCATCGCTACGCCAATGGAATGGGCATAAGCTACAGCGTCCGCCAATTGCTTGTCGGCGTGGAACTGCAGGAACTTATAGAAATCTTTCGGGTTCTTGTCCCGCTTGCTTAAGAAAGCGGCATAAGGCTCCAGCCAGGAATCGTTCTTCTTGATAAACGCCTTGTATTCCGCAGAGGAGAATAGAGCGTCTTTGTCTTGCTTGTACAGAGCCTTGAAGAATACCATCTTCGCGTCATATACATTCTGATAGTCCGCAAAACTCTTCGCGTTGAATTCTGCTTTCTGAGCCTCGTATTTCTTCTTCTGCGCAGGTGTCAGACGACCCATCTTCTCGATATTGATATAGATCGGATGGAGCGCAAAAACCGACACGGCGTTATATGGATAGCTGTCTAAATTATTATGACGCAGCGTGGTATCGTTGATTGGCAGCGTCTGGATCATCTGCTGACCCGTAGCCGCAGCCCAGTCTGCCATTTTCTTCAGATCCTGGAACTCACCGATACCGAATCCCTCTTCGGTACGCAGCGAGAATACCGGCACTGCCACGCCTGCCCCTTTCCATCGGGGCTGGGTGCGACGGAAAGTACGGTCGTTCTGATAAATCACAACGTTCTTGTCTACACCCCATATCTGGCGGTTCTCGCCCCATTCGGTATCGATAACAGCGCCGGATTTCAGGTCGTAAACAACATATTTATACTCGATAATATCGGGTCTTTCGACTTTCGACTTTTGACTTTCGACTTCTATCTCTGCTTTCCAAATCGGGAACTCCGCATCGCTCATAATCAGTTTGCTGTCAGGGTCCCAATTGCCTAATTCATCGCAATTGCCGATGATAGCTACGCCCTGACTCGGCAGAATCTGCGGCAGGTCAATTGAGAAATGGATATTCCCCTGTTTCTTTGAGTGAAGCGGTCTTTCGACTTTCGACTTTCGACTGAATAGCGCTTTTAGAAAAGCAGTGGTATAGAAACTGTCTTCGTAGGTGCTTACCTGCCATGCGTCGCGCACCACGATTTGTCTTTCGACTTTCGACTTTTGACTTTCGACTAAGTTCAAACATCTCGGCTCGCCCGCTTCGTAAATATATTGGCCTTCGCCTACACGGATAGCATATTTGTACCGGATGCTTCCTGCAAAATCGCTTACGGGAACATTGGCGGTCCAGAAATCAGTGCCCTGGCAATTCAATACCAACGGGTCTTTTTCTGTCCAGCCCAAGATAGACTCTTGCGTCTCAATCACGCATAGACTCTGGCCGTATTCGGCGCGATAATGAATCTGAAAATTGATGTTCATGGTAGTATAATAGTGTTTTTTTATATTCTTCGTCATTACGTAATTACGTCATTACGATAATTTGGGTACAAAGATACTGCTTTTTTTGCATTCTGCCAAATTTATTCACTCTTTTTTTGTAAAAATAGTCCTATTAGGCATGGCAAAAGGGTGTTTATGGCCCATAGCAGCACTCCGGCCAAGGCGGCATTCATGTTGCCGAAAATAAGAATAGCCCATGCTCCGCGGATTCCAACTTCCGCTATCGGTACATTCGGGGTAATCGTTACCAGAAGGTAATAGATGAATAATAAACTGACTACGGACGGCTGATTACTGATTGCTCCTAACGCATAAAGCACCAACCCCAGTTGTATGCACCAACATAGCAGCCGGATGAGGCTCTGGCCAATACTGGTTATCACTAATGCGCCGTTGACCTCTGCATACTTCTTGAGGGCTTTGGGCGCTAACGCAAAACCTACAGTCAGTACAAGCGCTACTGCTGCCAGTGCATGCAGATAACTGTCGCCCAGCTTCGCCATGATGGAGGGATTGAAGACCAATGCCACCACGCCTGCTATCACGATGGCTGCCGTCATCGTGGCGCTTCCCACAGCCCCCATACTCAACACCTTCGCCCAAAGGGCATCATTGAGCTCGCCCTGCGAGCGCTCATTGAGCGGCGAAGCCGCGCTCATTTCATCATTCATGAGCAACGCTCTTGCCGGATATTCGCCCAACCGCCAGGGAGTGATAATCCCCGCCAACTTGGAGTAATACACCTGTCTCTGCGCCTCCTTCCACGACATATTAAAAGGGTCCACGGCGAACGCGAGCGTCTTCCACCGCCATGCCTCCAACGCCATATTTACCGGCATCAGAACTATGCATGCTCCTATTGCTATCCATTCTGTCCATCCCATCGCCTGTATCGAAGCACGCAACGCAGGGTAGTCGTCATACGTCGCTATTTCCCATACCAGAAATATGCAGGCGGCTATCGCTATCGACCATTGGATAATATGTAAAAAAGTCTGTTTGGACATCATTTCGACGACAAAGGTACAAAAAACTCACGAATTATGCAAATTTTCAATTTTCAATTTTCAATTTTCAATTATTTTTAGTACTTTTGCGCCGTGAAACGTCTAAGAGTCATTATGTTTATTTTCCTTATTCTCTCTTCCACTCTCGGGGGGAGGGCAGGGGAGAGCCTTTTCACTATAGACGATATTATATTGGATATCTATAATGCGGTTGCGGAATTCGGCGAAGTGGATTATGAGCAACTGCAAGCGGATCTATATGCCTTTCATGACAACCCGATAGACCTCAATCATACTTCCGACGAAGAGTTGAGCCGGCTCTATTTACTCTCTCCCCGCCAGATAGATGAAATACTCCAATATGCGGATAAGCATCCTTTTCAATCGCTCTATGAATTACGGATGATTCAAAGTCTGGAGGATTATGAGATTCGCGATTTACTGCCCTTCGTCTATATAAACAGCGAAGCGATAAACGAATCTGCTATAAACCGCGAAGCGCTTTACCCGAAAGAAGTCTTCGCGCATGCGAATCATGAGATTATCACACGCGTGGATGCGAGGAATGTAGAGTCTTTTGAAGGCTCGGATCCGGTCTATGTCCAGACGCGCTATAAGTTTGATTATCGTCGCCGTGTTATCTTCGGCGCCCGTCTGAACCGGCCTGTGGGAGGCGGGGCGCGGGACCTGCAATATGGCGCGTATCTGCAACTCCGCGACATAGCGCCTCATCTGCATACTGTCGTAGGTGGTAATTTTCAGGCATCTTTTGGACAGGGGCTGGTTTTGGCGCCGGTCTTTCATACCGGCAAATCCGGATATGTTGCTTCGGTAGGGCAAAATGCCGGCGGCCTCCGGTATTATTCTTCGGTGGATGGGGCTGGGTTGCATGGAGCGGGGGCTACTATGCGATGGAGTTTCAATCCTCAGACGCGGCTGGATGTCAGTGCCTTATATTCGATGCGGAGAGCCAATGACTCCGTTTGGCATCATCTGGTAGGCGCTAATCTCACGCTGCGCCATAAGCAGTTGGAACTTCAACTGACAGCGATAGAAAATATTTGGTCGGACAGTATTCATCCTTACCGTAATACCAACTATAACCGTCATTATTTCCGCGGTTATAACCAAGCCGTCTTGGGAGCCTCTGTGAGGTATAATCATGGTTGGTTTGACGCTTTTGCCGAAATCGCCACTGCGCAAAATAAAGAAAATCTTTCAACTTTAAACTTTCAACTTTCAACTCGCGATAAATGGGGTATTGGTGTTATTGCGGGTAGTAGGTTTTATCCTACGACTGGCGTTACATTTATCGCACTCTATCGCTATTACTCGCCTTATTTCGATAACGCCTTGGGTTACGCTTTCTCCGAAACCTCGCGCATCAACGATGAGAACGGCGGGTACTTGGGTTTTGAGATCACCCGTTGGCGCAACTGGCGGATTTCGGGTTACGGGGATGTATTTTATTTCAGCGGCTATAAGTACGGCTTAGGGGATGCTGTAAAGACGCTGGGATATGATGCCATGGCAGAATTGCAGTATCATCATTCCACCATTTCATCATTCAGCGAAGCGGCTCATCCCGTCATTCCCCAATGGCGGCTTTCTCTCCGTCTCCGTGCCCGGCGCAAAGGAGAGTCATCCACCTATTCCGCCCGTGCGCAGTTTGATTGGTCCCGTGGAGGGTGGTCCCTCCGCACCACCGTTGATGCCAATCTCAATCCATCATTCAGCGCAGCGTCATCAATCCCCTACGGCTTCTCTCTCGCACAGGATATTTCTTATGATTTCTCTCAACTCTCAACGCGAAACACTAAACTGCCCTTAACCATAAGAGCCCGGCTTCAGTTTTTTGATGCCCGTGAATGGGCAAACCGTATCTATCTCTACGAGCACGACGTGTTATATGCTTTCTCTATCCCGGCTACTTATGGGTTGGGAGGCAGGGCATATCTCTGCCTCAAATGGCAAATCATCAAGCAGCTCGCGCTTTATTTTCGCGTCTCCGAAACCATCTATGCCCGCGATTGGTATATACAAAAACACCCCTCCTTTCAGGGAGGGACCGGGGGTAGGCTTCCCACCCGCACGGACATCCATCTTCTCCTCCGTGCAAAATTATAAAAACAGGGTGCTTCCGCACCCCGTTCCTAACTCTTTAACGTTTTAACGTTTGCAAAGCAAACCATTTTAACTATTTAACGTCACTCCGTGACCATTTTACGCGCGTGAGCGTTTACGCGCACCGCGCACTATAAGGTATACACCTGCGAGCAGCATCAGCGGCAATGCGGCATCGCCGATGGGATCAGGATAAGGTTCTTCACGGTCACTACCTCCTTCTCCCCATCCTTTTCTGATTCTACGCTTACCTGTATTTGCTGCATTGGCAGGAGTGTATGTTCCTGGTTGCTCTCCTGTTACAACAGCTCCGGTAGTGGCGGCAGAAGGCAGGTTCGAACCGGTACTTACCATCACAGATGTGGATTGCATCTCTACTTCGGGTTTCTGGGCGAGCGCCTGAGCACTAATGCTCAGCACGCTCACCAAACCCATTACGATCAATAAATATCTCAATGTCTTCTTCATAATCTTAAACTTTTTCATTTGTTCAACATTCATTTTTAATCCATTAAAATCATTTATTGATTTAACAATTTGACTTGTTTTCCGGTCACATCATATACAACGCCATTCAGCATGATGTACATTTGACCTCGGTATATGAACTTGAAGGCATTTTCGCGCGCAGGTTCTAACGTATCTTCGATACCTGTTGCCACATCCTCCTTTTTTGGACTAAGGACTACATTGATTGCCAATCTGTCCTCCAATTGTCCCGGAGCATTGTAGAATCTGTAGTCTTCTTTTAACAAGTCTGTTTGAGTTCCCTTTTCATAATCGGTCAGCCATACATGTTCGATTTCGCTGATATCCAGTCCGTCAACCAAAGAGATAGTATAATATCCTGCTTCCGGCGTGATAATACCTACAGGAATTGGCTGAGAAGCTTTTTCTTCAGGCAACGAATTGAATGCAACGCGATATGCATCAATGATGGTGTATATCTTCATGAATTCTGTTCCATTCACAATCGTCTTCTCCTTATCATCTTCATCAAAGCTTGCTGAATAGATATCGCTGATTTCCAGACCTGCCACATCGCTCTTGTCATGATCGTCTGTCATGGTGAAGTCCACTATTACTTCGCGCGGCATTACGGTTTTGGCACCATAGCGTTTCGGCATCCGTAGCGCACGATTTGAGGAGGTGAAGGTCAGTGATGCAGGAGAAACTTCTGTGCCTGAGTTCACCTGTACGAAGAACGGATAGAAGGCTTCTAACTTATAGGGTGTAGCGCGGACATCGAAATACTCATCGTAGGTATATTGCGGTATGGTGAAATATTTCACGCGCTCGCCTTCAACCCATTCGTATTTACCGGTCCAATTGCCGTTTGCATCCAATTGCTGCGTCAAACTATCAGCGATGATGATACTCTCTCCGCCTACGGTGTTATTGTATGCCGAGAAGTACGGGTTACCGATGAAGTTCCAACCGGCATTGTTTGCTGTGATGCCATCATTCAGTTCTCTACCCGTCATACCCCATGCTACTACCTCCGGTGCGCATGCTGTCTCATCCGACCACGAAGTAGTCATAAGCGGGAAACGAAGGATACCATATGGACGGTTATTACGTGGGCTGATACCGATTTCATATCCACGACCTCGGTAGAGATGAGTGCCCGGAGAAATATTCCATGCATAGATCCAGCCGCTCGGCTTACCCGGCAACGTACGATTCTTTCCGGTATAACCTTTTACCCATGCATTCCAATCATCCGTGCCCTCTTCATTGGTTACAGTATTCAGCGCCACATCTTTTGGAAGAGCCATCATGTAAGGATTATTATCTAGATACAAATCATAATAAATACCATTACCCGAAGCGCCCGGTCCTTCTATTGCTTTGCCGTCAGCAATCAGCATTTGCGGCAATCCGAAATCATTGCTCAACCATGAGAAACCTCCGCGCAGATATACATTTTGTATACTTACGTTGTTGTTTGAACCACCTATTTCAAACTTGCCTCCCGGATAGATATAGAGGTCGTTGAACATCGCTTTGGTGGTTGCGTCGGTTTCGAACTTTCCTCCCTTGCGTACTACTACATCTACATAACGGATGATAGCATTCGTTGTGTTGTCTCCTACAAGAGTTCTCAAGTCGGTATTGTTCTTGGTTTGACGATCCGGGATAATGAACGGAATCATGATCTGGGATTCTTTGCTGGTCTTCACACCGCTGACATCCTCCTCCACTACAATCTGCAGTGCTTTAGAAGGATTATCTTGCAGCGTCACATCGCTCAGTATATAGAGGTCACTCGTTCCCAAACGCTCCATGTGAGCCGAACCGAGTGCTGCACCGTCAACTGATGCGCTCGTTAATTCCAATGTTCCTGTACCCGGATAGCGTAATGCTACTTGACTTGGAGCCCATTCCATGGCGGTTAACTCCGCATCTTTGGTCTCTTCTATCTTCACGAAGCGTACTTCCTGTACGCCGGAAGCATACATTCCCCAGTTCTTTCCGGATAGTGTCAAGAACTTATCCGCAACAGGATTCTTCAGACTGTATCTGAAATAGGTATTTCCGCCTACGGTCTCTTCTGTGGTCGTTATGTTCCAATAGAAGTGCGAACCGGCTGTAGCATTGGATGCAGTAAGCGTAGCATTATTAAATGCACCTATTGCGGTACCGCTTTCACTGGCACCGAAAGCCAATGCATTGGAACTATATAAATTGTTCGGCATGGATAGACGGATGATGGAGCCGTTTTCTCCTGCGTCCATGGATTTGAAACGGTTAGCACCGGATACATCAATCGGCCAGATGCGGAAAGCATTGTCCCCTGCTTCTGTATAGGCTATGGTCGGGCAAGCGTTGTCATCCACACGCACACCTGCAGCGGATTGTGTGCTGTTGGTATTACCCATGTCCGCAGGAAGAATATCCCATATATTTCCTACTTTCGCAATGATAGCAAAATTCTCCGGCAACGCACGCACTTTCAGCAGAGAACCGTCGCCGTTGAAGGTCTGCTCAAAACCATCGCATCGAACCGTGAAAGTAGGAGCTGTCACGCTGCCGTCGCCTTCTGCTGAAGGAGTGTAAGCAAAATAGATGTCTTTTGCAAAAGTGCCGTCGCTTCCGATACGCAACTGGTTGCTTCCATTAACTACTTGGAATTTGTCATCCTTTACGAAATAGACAGATACATCAGCGTCCGAAGGCGCAATATCCACATAGTGATTGGCAACGGCACCGCTAATCACCAAATGCACCGGATTCTTCGCTAATATCGTTTTGCCATTCCCGCTGGTCACATACGCTTTGCCGCTTGGTATGGTTGCAGTGAAATCCACGCAGGCGAACTGGTAATGATCGTATGTCTCTTGGTGGGCGGTCATGAAAGACACATCCTGTTTTTCCGCAGTGGTATTCTCGCAAATATTCTTTCCGATGGCATGCACATAATACGTATGATCATTGGTCAGCCCTGTAAACTCTTTGCTTGCTACGCCGCTGCTGTTAGCGCTAATCGTACTGCGCGAACCGGCTACTTCAGCTCCTCCTGCCGTTCCGTCTGTCAACCATACTGTAAAGGACGTAGCATTCGCAATCGTGAAAGTAACGGATGCAGTAGTTTTTGTTGGTGTCCCCACTACGATGTCACTTGATTCACCCAGCCATGCGATAGCCGGACAGGCAATGCTCTTTTCTGCATATCCGGAGGTCTCCGTACAAGCGTTGCTGGCTGTTACCGTAGCGCGGTAGGTCTTACCGGGAACCATGTTAGAGAACGTATAACTGCTGCTGGCGGAAACGCTGCTTGTATAGACATCCGTACCATCGGTAGTATTGCGTATAACCAAGTTATAGGCTGTAGCGCCGGTTACGCTTCCCCATGAGAAAGTCGTTGAACCTTTGCCGGTACTGTAACTAAATGTCGGCGTTGTTCCGCTTACAGTCAAACTTCCGCCCGAAATATCCTGGCACCAAACTGCATACAGGGTGGTGTTTGTCGTAATGCTGAATGCGCTACTTTGCCCGCGGGTATAATCAACCGTACCCGTATTGGCGCGGCTGGCTGATGTCGCCCAACCTCGGAAAGCATATCCACTGCGAGACACTTCATTGCCGCTAATAGATACACTTTGATTCTTTTTATAGTCAGTGGCATCCGTCGGTAAATTCGTTACCGACTCTGATGTGTTCTTGTCGTATGTCACATGCAGGTATGGCAGGAAGTTCGCCGTCAGCGTCGCATCAGCTGTACCTACATTATACGTCGTGCTGGCATTGGCTGCATTGGCGATCGTTCCGCCGGTACTGTTGTTCGGTGATTTCGTCCAGCCGTTGAAATAGTATCCGGAGGTAGGAGTAGCTACCAATGCTAAATTCGTTGTTCCGCAATCTTCTTCTACAATATCCTCTCCGGCGATAGTTGCTGTACCGCTACCGGAAACACCTGTCATGATAGTATATTTTACTACTTTCCATCGAGCATATAATGTCTTGTTTGCACTAAGTGTAACGCTTCCTCCATCATCTTTCCATTTGGAACCTCCGCTGGTCTCAGACCATCCGTCAAACTCATTGCAACTCTTGCTGAAGCCCATTGTGCTGAAAGCGGTAAGGGTTGTTGCAACGCTTTGTGGAATAACTTGCTGATAATCACTACCCGTTCCGCCACCATTTTTGAAAGTAACAGTCACCGTGGGATAGTCCGGAGCCATAAAAGTATAGCATGTTGGCACAGTAGAATCATCTGTATATATAGCGTACATTGCTGGAGCTGTAGGCGTATAATTCGCCCAACGCAATGTTCCATAATATCCGGTTGAATTACTGGGATAAGTGCATAAAGGGTCTGAATCAAAAGAAGATGTAGAGGACCATGCGAACCATGTATATCCCGGTTTTGCAGGACCTTCTCCTAAATTCTCTGACATGGAAATAGTTTTCCATACTTCATACTTACCAGCACTGGTATTCCAGACCATAAGATCACAGCCCTCTAAAGTAACAGTAACATCGGTAAATTTAATTTGATTGCTTGTTGCATTTAGAAATTTCACCTCTGTAGAGCCGGAAGCATATTCCCATGTTAACGTTTTCTTGGAACTATTACCGGTAAGGGTTCCTGATGAGCTACTATGCAACGTGGGCTTCGTCGGATCTCCGGCAGAAATACCACTGATGACAATTTTTACCATTTTGGCACCGGAGCTAGTAAAGGTCATAGAATTAGTACTACCTGCATTCCATCTATAATCAGTGCCATTATTAAGAGTTCCTGTAGCAACCGTCATTGTAATAATTCCGCTGGTTACAGAAGTGGCTGAAGTACCAACGTTTGTTCCTGCATTCAATGTTACCACTCCCGCAAAAGCGGTTGTACTCAGACTTATTCCTATTACGAATAGGAACGTGCGCATGTATGTATATAAGTTTTTCATAATCGTTAGTTTTTCTAATTTTTCAATCATAAATTATCAATTATAAAATTGCGCTTGCGCACTATTTCTCATAAGCCCAGACGGCATACCATGTTGCTCCACTCATTGTTACATTCGTTCCCGGAGCAACAATCAATGAGGTCTGATCCGTTCCATCGGCACAGGTCTCGCAGAGTCCATCTACCGTTTGCACACGAGTGGAACTTCCTGTCTCATATTGTGCCTTCAAATCTGTCTCTTTGATCCAGCCTTTCAGTTTTCGTCCTTCTGAATGACATGCATCTTCTTCCTGCGTGCCGAATTCCGAAAGAGTAGGTGTTGCTAATTGCGCTCCATGACCGTTACGGTTAATCGTTCCGTTGCCATTGACATTATCCACGAACTTATCCCGCAGCGTCACATCCACAAAGCCGTAAACCGTCGTCTCGCAGAAATTGCCGTGACTCTCATCCGTTGCCTCTTGAGTAATGGCGATACGGTATGTTCCTTGACCGGTCTGACCGCTTGTCGTCTTCACATGGAACTTACCCGTACCGGGAGTTTCTCCATCGGGTTGGTCCAGTACCTCCAAGTATGCATGATCTGTTGTACATAAGGTACCACCGGTTGTAGCACGGGATTCCCATGCAGACAGTTTGTACACTGACTTGGAAGAACCATAGTCCGGTACGCTGATGGTTCCTGTCGTGTTATTGGATGTAAATGTCACATCCACTTCTGCCCATGTAGTCGTTGATGCGCCTTGTATATCCTCACGCAATACTGCATACGGACTCGCCGCAAATGTCAGCGTCGGCGTATTACAGCATTTGACGAGATATTGTTTATAAGCATTTGCATATCGATAGATATTTGCCAGTAAATTAGCTGGAGTTCCTGTTCCTACACTTGTGGATTTATAACTACGCCAATCGCTTGTGCCGTAAGTTGTCAAATATCTATAGTTCCCTGCCCCTGTAGTTGCATACATACCTATACCATAACCGGTAGATGTGCTATTAGCGTCATCAAAATCCTCTAGATACCAGATATTTGAAGAATTAGATTTATTCTCATCTGTTGCACTAATATAAATACCTTTGTTGTCATTATACACCCATAAGTATTTACCAGTTGCGCTTACACTCTCAAATGAGAATCCATCATATTCAGAGTTATAGATTGCAGTAAACTTCATTGCATCAACAAAATTAATTTTCCCTGCTGTCAGCGTAACTGCAGTTGCGGAAGGAGCATTCCCTGATGCTGATGCTGTATTAGGAAGATAATATCCATCACCCGCACTAATAAATGCAACTGTTTCGCCATCCTGCAAATCATTAACAGATGTCACTTTCTTCCAACTTGCATTTTCAGAATCAACTTGTGCCCATACAGCATGATAAGTCACTGCTCCTGTAACGGAAGGGATTTCGCTCGCTGCAGTGTAAATGTGTTTTGTGCTTACATCATCTGTCTTACCGCCCCAAATCTCGCTTTCTGCAACCCAACCCATGAACGTAGTACTTGTACCATCGCATGAACTTGGTGCAGGTGGAAGAGTGGTTATCTTTTCGCCCGTCTCTACGCTTGTGGAGGCACTTCCTAAATCTACACCTGTTAATTCCTCTCCGTTCGCCTTCCATGTCACGCTATACATCACACGTGCATCAAAGTTCGCGGTTAGTGTCACATCTGCGGAACCTACTGTTATTTCAGTAAACTTAGCGGTAGTACTGCTGATAGATGCGCCCGTTCCACTGACTGACCAACTATTGAATCTATATGCCGGGTCTTCTGTATAATAAGCATATACTTTTTCACCACTTTTCGCACTGGTAGCACTCAGCGTAACACTACCGCCCGCAACAGGATCTGCTACTCCTGTTACGGAAATATCCGAACAGCTTGGGCTCGTATAGTAGTTACCCGTCAGACCTGCACCTTGCTTGTAGAGATAAATGACGTAACTACCTTGTGATGTTCCCATTCGGAAATAACTTGGACTACCACCATAAATTAGTTGATAACTCGAGTTCGTAACAGATGTGAACTCCCAGCGCTCTTGAGTAGTATTGTAAGTGTAGGTAAAGAATTGGGGTGTAGTAGTTAAACTAATATTATTATCACCATCTATCCCAAGGAAATTCGAACCGTTTTTAATAGCCACTTGTGAACCAAACTTAATAATAGTCCATATGCGGTCAGTTGAACTGGTAGTAAATGAAGAGTTGGTTGCGGTGTAGCCACTCTGCTCTGTCATGCGTTCCCCAGAAACTGCATTGAGCATTGCATAATTGGCGGTTGATACAATCAAATAATCCCCCGTAGTCAAATCGCCGGTACTTGTAATCTTATTATAGGTTGTTCCACCTGTCGCATTCTGGCGATATACAGCATAATACGTCACATTGCTTGCAGGTACCAAAGTCGCTCCGGCAGCCTTACTGGTGGGGTCAGAGCTGACATTGTTCGCTGCCGATGTCGCCCATCCTACAAACTCCCATCCGGCGCAGTTAGATGATGCGCTCGGAAAAGTGATAGACGCATCGCCGTTGGACTGTTGTTGTTTCCATACATCGCCGTCTTTCTCCCAGCCTGCTTCGCTAACAGTTCCGTTTCCTGCATTCAGAGTAATGGTATATTTTGGTTTCTCTGTCCATTTGGCGTGTAATGTCACATTGCCGCCGCTAACTGTATTTGTGCCAAATACCCATGCACTTCCAGTATAACTATCGTTGTTATACCATCCGCCGAATGTCCAACCAGCTTCTGAAGGATCGCCCGGGTCGGTTGCCTTCCCGCCATTGTTCACTACTTGGTTAGCCGGCGCGTCGCCTCCGTGACCATGCATATTAAAACTTACTTGCCTTGGTGTGAAGGTCGCATCGTCGCTATATTGAACAGCACCTCCGTCCTTCCCGTTCTTACCATACGCGCGGAAGTAATAGGTTGTACCGACCGTAAACGAACCTGTCAGAGTGCCGTCCCATGTGGTTGTTGTTCCCGAATTGCCTACTGGCACTTTGTTGTCACTTACCGTCGGATTGGCGCTTGTTCCCCAAACAAATCCATAATCTTCCCATGCGCAGTTTGTTCCTGCTGCCCAACCGGTTGCCGTCACTCCTACACTGCTCAAAGAGAAACCGCCTTTCAATGCCGCACTTCCCTCCGTTGGATTAGCAGTACATGCTGCGGCTGTATAGCATACATTAACATTGGTAAAACCGCATGTTCCACCTACTGTTGCAGAAAAAGCACTAGTTCCATCCGTCGGCGTCACTATGACGTAAGTTCCGGAACCACTTGCTGTTGCATTTGACCATGTACTATTTCTAAGAACTCCAGCGTATCCATCTGTGGTTGCTGTAAATACAACATGAGAAATGGTTACACCGGAGGCTGGGGTTATAGTTAATGTGTTGTCTTTATAAAAACGACTGCTTGTTCTATTATTGGCATCGCCTCCTAAATAATTCGTAGCATTCGTTCCTGCATTATGCATTGTGGCATATGTATGAGACCATGTAACTTCATCTGTTCCTGTTGTATATGAATTGGTCGCCAAATTCCAACTAAATTCATCGCCACTACATGAAATAATTGTGTAAACTGCCGTTGCAACCTCACTATCATTTGCGCCATCTTTTACTGCATATGCTTTTAAAGTTTGATTGCTGCTTACACTAACGGTTGCACTTGCTGCACCAACTGTACCATGGTTACTGCTTGTTGTAGGGGTTGTTCCATTTGTTGTATAATAAATCGTACTTCCCGTAGTGGTACTACTTATTGTCACACTCTGCGTACCAATATACGAACCTGCTGCCGGGGAAAATGTCGGCGTTGCGCAAGTCGGAGTTCCACCACCGCCTGCTTCGTAAGTTACTTTATATTTTAACACATATGCAGAACTTTTTGCGGCTGTAACTGTAATAACAACGTTCTCGCTTGTTCCTACAACTGTGGTTGTATTCGCTAAAGTAACAGTCTTGTCTGCTGCTGTAGTTGGAAGATCAATGGATTGCCCTGATTGCAAAGTGGTACTACCGACTTTTACCGTTACAGTAGCCGAAGAACCTTTTTTAGATTTTCTCATATTGATCGTTACACCTTTAATCGTGCAACCATCCATACCTGTAAGAGTGAACGTTTGTTTCTTACCTGCTGTCAATTGGCTTTTGTTTGATTGCGAATCATCGGATGACATTGATGCGCTTGCTCCAGTTGGTAATGTTCCGGAATCTTTAGAAATAGTATTGGCATTGCTTGTTGAGACACTCCATGTTACAGTTTCATCTGCTCCCCAAACATTCCCCACTCCGATGGTCAGAACAAGTACAAGGGTGGCTGCAAAACGCACAAAGGTATTTAACTGTAATTTATC
>DEIW01000168.1:17028-18393 GCA_002352705.1 Bacteroidales bacterium UBA2764
CGACGGTCGAACGACGGTCGAACGACGGTCAAGGCTAACGTCACTACTCTGTAGGTTCCCCATCGAACCCCGAAGATGACTTAACAAAGTAAATAAGTTTTTCATATCATTTTGATTTTTATATTATTCCTTATTTATATCTACACACGCGTGTGCACGTTATTGTATTTTGTGACCAAGAGATAACCCAATATCCCTTGACCGAGGAATTAATTTTTAGCAAACCTTACTCTTTTGATACGTTTGATTCGCTATAACTAGTTCCTTAAGGTAGTAAGCAGTCGTCACTCGATTGGAATTCTGTAAATAATTCCCTTCTCGAACATGCTCGATGAGGTAGATATAAAGAATCAATAAATTATCTGCTGTAAAAAGATAGGCATCATCGGTTAATTCATTACCTGACTTTCCCTCGTGGAATGTCTTTAAGTCATTAATTTGTGGATATGGTGTTTTGCTTATTTGTTGTGCATTGTACAATACAAAATATTTAAATTTAATCTCAAAATTTATATTGTCCACTATTTTATACAGACTTTCTTTACTCATCCAAAGTGCTTTAGCCACATCGTTGTCTAGTAAAACGAGTTCACCTGTTTTTGTTTTTCTAAGTTGAGTATAGCAATAATTTATACTGCCTTGGATGTCATTTGTGACTAACTTAACCTCTTTGAGGATATTAGACTGTCTTTTACAAAACTTTTGAAAAAATGATTTTAAACTCATAATACTTTTTGCCCTATTATCATGCGGACGACACTTTTAAGGTTATTGTTAAATATTTTTTCTTTCTTCCTTAGCTGGAAGTTGTAGATCGTCGTGGTTGATCAAATCACTATGCAATGCTTTTCCGATTAGTCCGGAAAGTATCCATGTTACAGCGAGGGCCCCAAGCAATGCGAGAGCAACACAACAAGGGCATTTTGTATATTCACGCAGTAGTTTCATAGTAATCATTGCCGCCCACGCGTATGTAATGGCAAAAGAAACGACCAATGATAATTTCGATGAAGATATATTGGCTCCACCGATGAGATTCCAGTAATGATTCAAATCCTTTTCATTCGCAAAAATCGAATATACACTTTCCTCTTTCTTCAATGGCCAAACTTGTTTCTCATAATGCATAATGAGTTTAATCCAATTAATCTCCCAATAATAGTATCCCTTGCCGGACAAATGGCAACATATGCTAACTATGAAGCCTAATCCTAAAATACACCACAGAATAACATTATCGATTTCTGTAGCTTTTGCTTCAAGGCTATAATATCCCACAAACAATGCCGCTATAATGGCATAGAAATACAACGACCACTTGTTGAAATTCTCATAGTGGAAGTTCCGTGCTTTAATCAAACGCTC
>DEIW01000034.1:0-175 GCA_002352705.1 Bacteroidales bacterium UBA2764
GGCAGTTGCCGCTCTGTCAAGACACAGGTACAGCTATCATCCACGTGGAGAAAGGACAGCAGGTATGGACCGGCTTCTGTGATGAGGAAGCCCTCTCACGAGGCGTCTTTAATACCTACACGCAGTGCAACCTCCGTTACTCCCAGAACGCGCCGCTGAACATGTATGACGAGGT
>DEIW01000034.1:271-5257 GCA_002352705.1 Bacteroidales bacterium UBA2764
AAGGGTGGCGGCTCTGCCAACAAGACTTATCTCTATCAGGAGACCAAGGCGCGTATCCAGAACCCCGGCACACTCATTCCCTTCCTCGTGGAGAAAATGAAGAGCCTCGGAACGGCTGCATGTCCGCCGTATCATATCGCGATCGTCATCGGCGGTACGAGTGCGGAGAAGAACCTGCTGACCGTCAAGCTTGCTTCCACTCATTACTACGACTCGCTGCCGACTTCGGGAGACGAGACAGGACGTGCGTTCCGTGACATCGAACTGGAGAAACAACTGCTGCAAGAGGCTTATAAGATAGGTCTCGGTGCGCAGTTCGGTGGTAAGTATATGGCGCATGACGTACGCGTGGTGCGTCTGCCGCGCCACGGAGCGAGCTGTCCGATAGGACTCGGCGTTTCTTGTTCCGCAGACCGGAACATCAAATGTAAGATTAACAAAGACGGTATATGGATTGAGAAACTCGATAACAACCCTGCTTCCCTCATTCCCGAGGAACTGCGTCAGGCAGGCGAAGGAGATGCCGTACGTATCGACCTTAACCAGCCAATGAAGGACGTCTGTGCTATCCTTACGAAATACCCTATTGGTACGCGCCTGAGCCTCAATGGCACCATTATTGTAGGCCGTGACATCGCCCATGCGAAGATCAAAGCGCGTCTCGATGCCGGAGAAGCCATGCCGGAATACCTCAAGAACCATCCTATCTACTATGCCGGACCGGCAAAGACACCGGCAGGCATGGCGTGCGGTTCGATGGGTCCGACAACTGCCGGACGTATGGACCCCTACGTGGATGAGTTCCAGTCGCACGGCGGATCGCTGATTATGCTCGCGAAAGGTAACCGCTCCATCGACGTGACTAACGCCTGTCAGAAACACGGAGGTTTCTATCTCGGCTCTATTGGTGGCCCGGCGGCTATTCTGGCGCAGAATAACATCAAGTCTATCGAGTGCGTGGAGTACCCCGAACTCGGCATGGAGGCTATATGGAAAATCGAAGTGGAGAACTTCCCCGCCTTCATTCTGGTGGACGATAAAGGAAATGATTTCTTCAAACAGCTCAAACCATGTGAGGGATGCACGATCTTGTAAAGTGCATAGGGCTTTAGTGAAAAAGGATAATTTATAATTGTAAATTGGAAAGTAAACGACATAAATATCGTTTGGCGATGCTGGATGACATCACGCTGCGTGAGGTCTTCCATTTCCGGGTAAGCCTGTTAGGAGCGATTAGTATAATCACCCTGTCGATAATAGCCCTGATAGTACTGCTGTCTGTGCTGATAGTCTATACTCCGCTCCGTAATATCCTGCCGGGCTACAGCGCCAGCCTGCGTCAGCAGTTGGTTCAAGAGTCCGCGCGGGTGGACTCCCTGCAGGCGGACCTGACGCTCCAACGCCAGTATTTGGATGTTATCAAACAACTGACGGCGGGAGATATAGAGACGGACAGCGTGCGGAGTCTGGATTCAGTACAGAGAGTCGAGCGTGCACGCGTCCTGGAACAGCAACGCAACGAGGTCACGGAGAATTTCAAAAGCCAGTACGAGCAGAAAGAACATGAACGGCTGCTGCTTTTCGATAACGCTTTCAATAAAGCCGTGCCTCAGTTATACCGTCCCGTACGGGGAGTAGTGATGCAATCCGCCGATCCTGATGACAAACAGTTCGCCGTTTGGGTCAAGACGGCAAAGAATGAGAATGTGCTCTCTATCATGCGCGGATACGTCGTATTGGCCGAACGCGCGGAGGATAACACATACACGATGGTAGTGCAGCATACACCTTATATGTCTATTTACCGGCATGTGGCAAAACCGCTGAAAGTACAAGGCTCTCAGGTGGAGGCTGGCGACGCTATTGGTGTGATGGACGGAGAGCATGAACTGGTCTTCGAAATATGGGACGCAGGACAGTTTGTAAACCCCGAAGAGGTAATCGTATGGTAGAAGGACAGAAGATAAAAGCCGAAAGACAAAAACAAATAGCGGTGTTGGGTAGTACGGGTTCTATTGGAACCCAGACTCTTGATGTCGTACGGGCTAACCCCGACCGTTATGCCGTCTATGCCATCTGCGCCCACCGCAGTATAGACAGACTGGTGGAGCAGGCAATGGAGTTCCACCCCGAAGTGGTCTGCATAGCGGACGAGAGCCTGTATGACGAACTCAAAGAACGTCTCTCTTCGCTGGATTGCAAAGTATGGGCAGGCGAGTCTGCGATTGCAGAAGTAGTGACCATGCCGAGCATTGACATCGTGGTAGCGGCGATGGTGGGATACGCGGGTCTCAGACCCACGATAGAAGCTATCAAAGCCGGTAAGACGATTGCACTCGCTAACAAAGAGACACTCGTGGTAGCCGGTGAGATTATCTGTCAGCTTGCCCTCCAATACCATGCCCCGATCTTGCCTGTGGACAGCGAACACAGTGCTATCTTCCAGAGTCTGGTAGGAGAAGACAGAAACGAGATAGAGAAGATTCTTCTCACCGCCAGTGGAGGACCGTTTCGGACCTATTCCCTTGAGCAGATGAAGTCCGTTACCGCCACGGATGCCCTCAAGCACCCGAACTGGGATATGGGCGCGAAGATTACGATTGACTCCGCATCCATGATGAACAAAGGTTTCGAGGTAATTGAGGCTAAATGGCTCTTCGGCGTGCCGGTGGAGAAAATACAAGTGCTCGTTCATCCGCAGTCTATCGTCCATTCGGCGGTGCAGTTTACTGACGGAGCTATAAAAGCGCAACTCGGAGCACCGGACATGAGGCTGCCTATCCAATACGCACTCTCTTTCCCGGAGCGCCTGAGAAGTGATTTCCCGCGTGCGGATCTCTTCGCCTTGAAGGACCTGACGTTTGAAGAACCCGACATAGCGCGATTCCCGAACTTGGGGCTGGCATACGAGGCAATGCGCCGTGGAGGAAACATCCCCTGTGTCCTCAATGCCGCCAATGAGGTGGTCAACTTGGCTTTCAGAGAGGGACAATGCGGCTTCCTGCAGATGTCTGACATCATCGCTGCTACGATGGATAAAGCACCTGTGATTGCCAAACCAACCTATGAGGACTATGTAGCTACCGACGCTGAGGCACGCCGTATAGCGGAACAAATGGTATATGGTAAATGATTAAATAGCAAATGAATTTATGATACAGGCAATACAACTGATTTTAGCCCTGTCGTTCCTTGTGCTGATACATGAGCTGGGGCATTTTACTTTCGCGCGCATATTCCATGTGCGTGTGGAGAAATTCTATATGTTCTTCAATCCCCGGATTAGTATAGTACGCTTTAAGAAGTTTGACGGGAAATGGCATGTCAAATTCTTTGCCAAGAACGAGGATGAAGAGTGGGACAAGCACCCCGAGACGACGGAGTGGGGTATAGGATGGCTGCCTTTCGGCGGTTACTGTGCGATAGCCGGAATGGTAGATGAGACCCACTCTACGGATGATTTAGGTAGCGAGCCGCAGGAATGGGAATTCCGTTCCAAACCTGCATGGCAACGCCTGCTGATTATCTTAGGCGGTATTCTCGTGAATTTTATCGGGGCACTGGTTATCTTCACAATGCTTCTCTGGCACTGGGGGCAGGACACTTTACCCATGCGGAACGTAAATACAGGATTGTATTATTCCCGGATAATGTGCAATGAGGGATTTGAACAGCAGGATAAGATTTTGTTCATTAACGGCGAGGAACCTGAGACGCTTTCTGATGCCGTCAAAGCTATCATCATCGAGGGAAAGCAGAACGTAACGGTGCTTCGTGGCGAAGATACGATAACTCTGACGATGAGCGAAGATTTAGGTACGCGTTATCTGGCGCAGCAGAACGCTTTCGACAAATCCGAACGGGAAAAAGCACGTGCAGACAAGAACTATCAGAAACGACGTTTCATATTACTCTCCGAATGGGTGCCCTGTGTGATTGATTCTGTCTTCCCGGACCATGCGGCTGCTTATGCCGGATTACAGAAAGGTGACAGCATCGTAGCTGTTTCCGGTGTGCCGACGTTGTGTAACGCGCTGATGGTAGAAGAACTGCAACGCCATCCTTGCGACTCAGTGACCATAGAATATTATCGTCTGGGGGAGAAACAGGAGACCAAAGCATTCCTGGGAGACCAGTGTACATTAGGCGTCGCGATAAAATGGAATATATTTGAATTGGAACATACGGATTATAATTTCCTTCAGGCAATTCCGGCGGGTATAAAGTATGGTTGGGACATTCTGGCGATGTACGTCAAGCAGTTCCGGCTCGTCTTCACCAAAGAGGGAGCGCAGTCGCTTGGAGGTTTTGGTGCTATCGGGTCCATGTTCCCGGACTTCTGGAGTTGGTACGCCTTCTGGCATATGACAGGATTCCTGAGTATAGTCCTTGCTTTCATGAACTTTCTGCCTATTCCGGCCTTGGACGGCGGGTATATTCTCTTCCTGTTGGTAGAGATGATTACGCGTCGCAAACCGAGTGACAAATTCTTGGAGAAAGCCAATGAGATAGGTTTCTGGTTATTACTCCTCCTCCTGATTTTCGCTAACGGAAACGATATATTGAAATTGTTCTTCTAAACCGCTGTGCATGAGATATTTGGTCGGAGTGATAGCATCGGTATTTCCGCTTGTCGTGTGGGCGAAGAATCCCACGATAAGCGGTTATGTGCTGGATGCCAAGACCGGCGAACGTCTCATCGGGGCGACAGTGATGGATAGGTTCAGCGGTGCCGGTACGGTGACGAACGTGAATGGTTTCTATTCGCTGACTCTGCCGTCCGATTCTGTACAACTGCAGGCAGGCTACGTGGGCTACGACGCTCCCTCGGCAATGCCGTTTATGCTGCATGGCGATACGCTGGTTGAGATGCCCCTGACGGCATCGAACGTACTGGATGAGATCGTGGTAGCCGGTAAGCAATCCCTCTCCAGCCCTCATTCGGTACAGATGTCCGTGGTAGAAGTGCCGGTGTCGCAAATCAAA
>DEIW01000034.1:5275-10373 GCA_002352705.1 Bacteroidales bacterium UBA2764
GGGTGGACATCATCAAGGCTATTCAACTTCTGCCGGGCGTGCAATCGGGGTCTGAAGGCGCATCCGGTCTGTACGTGCGTGGCGGCGGACCGGATGAGAACCTCATCATGTTGGACGGTGTACCCCTCTATTCGGTCAACCATATGTTCGGATTCTTCTCCGTCTTCAATGCCGATGCGGTGAAGAACGTCACGCTATACGAAGGTAATTTCCCGGCTCGGTTTGCAGGACGTCTCTCGTCTATCATCGATGTGCGCCAGAAAGACGGCGATGCATATGGCTACCACGGCAGCTTGACGGTGGGTATCGTTTCTACCAAACTGAGTGTGGAAGGACCGATATACTGGACAAAAGAGGATTGGCGGCGGTTCCGCAACAAAGAGAAAGTGAAAGCGCAGACGACCTTTGTCATCTCTGCCAGACGGACACTCTATGACCTGCTCGCTTTGCCGGTCACGACCGCCTTGTCGGCATCCAAATCGAATGGTGACTCGATTTCTACCGGCGGGTATTATTTCTATGATGTGAATGCCAAACTGACACATACTTTCTCTGCGGATGACAAACTGAGCGCATCCTTTTACATGGGCGACGATGTAGTGTACAACCGTATTCGCAACAGTCATCCGATTAACCCCAAGCAGCCAACTTTCATGCGCATGCGCTATAATTGGGGGAATATCTTCGGTGCCGTTCAGTACGAGCACCGCTTTAACGGACGTCTGTATAGTACCCATCATATCAGCTGTACACGGTATAAATACAAGCTGAAGCTCAAGGAGACGGACCAGTTCAAAGAGAATACACCGTATCCAACCGAGCGCGAGGCGGGGTATAATTCCTATATCTTGGATCTGACAGCGCAGACGCATTTCGAATGGCGCCCCAATGCACGGAATGAAGTGCATTTCGGTGCTCATTATACATGGCATACATTCCGCCCGCAGGTGGGACATTTCCTTGTTAACGCTTCCGTTGGGCAACTCGATACAACGATTTCTGTCGGTGGTACGGTTCATACGCATGAGGCGGGTGTTTATTTGGAGGATACCTATTCGCCTTGTACCTGGTTCAAAGGCAATGCGGGGCTGCATGCCGGGTTGTACCATACAGAGGGTAAGACCTATTACTCGTTCGAGCCGCGTGTGGGCTTGCGTTTCCTGCCCCATAAGGATGTGGCACTCAAAGCCAGTTATGCCTATATGACGCAATACGTACACATGCTATCCAATAGCTCCGTCTCGATGCCTACCGATCTATGGGTGCCCGTGACCGCCACAGTGCCGCCAATGCGCTCAATGCAGGTGGCGGCAGGCATTACCTATAACATCTGCAACCAGGTAGAACTGTCCGTCGAAGGGTATTATAAGAAAATGCTGAACCTCTTAGAGTACAAAGACGGAGCGTCATACATGGGCGGCATGAACTGGCAGACGCAAGTGGTCATAGGGGACGGGTGGAGTTACGGCGTACAACTCCTCGCCAAACGTACTGTCGGTGCCCTTACCGGATGGATTGGCTATACATGGAGCCGTACCATGCGTCAGTTTGACAAACCCGGACAGGAACTGAACTTCGGAAAACCTTTTCATGCCAAATACGACCGCGAGCATGACCTGAGTGTGACGCTTCAATACAAGATCAATAAGCAATGGGAAATTGCCGGCACGTTCGTCTATGGCACCGGTACACGGGGCACCTTACCCTTACAACGATACAGCGACTGGCTCTATGGAGAGATAAAACAACCGGGAAAAGGCGCTGTTACGGAAGTCAATTATGTGAGTGAACGCAATAATTTCAAGATGCCGGACTACCACCGTCTGGACCTGAGCGCAACCTGCCATCTTCCGGATAAGAAGCATGCTGATTGGGATCATATACTCAATATTTCTATCTATAATGTGTATTGCCGGCTCAATCCTTTTCTTGTTTATCCGCGAGAAGGAAAATTGTATAAATTCAGTTTGTTACCAATATTGCCGAGTCTGAGTTATACCTTCAAATTCTGAGATGAAACGCTGGATATACATACTACTGTTACCGCTGCTTGCAGCCTGTGAAAGCGAGATCCATTATTCGGGTGAGCAAACGGATCCGTGTTTGGTGATAGAGGCGCTTCCCTTTGCGGGTAGTGATAGCTTGGTGTGTTATATCAACCGTTCGTATTCTATAGTAGATGCTTCGAAGAACTCGCCGGAGGAACTGAAGAACGTCTCTATCGACCTAAGTGTCTCGTCTGGTGACTGTCGCATCGTCTCGGACTCGTTAGCAGGCTTTTGGCATCATCTCAAGTTGTCAAATCCCCTGCCGGCAGGCGATACACTCCGCATCGTTGTTTCGCACCCCGGCTATCCGGCGGCAGTAGCGGAAGAGTTCATCCTGCCTCCCTTCGAGCCGACGATTGAGACGATTGTGAAAGATACAGACAGAAATGGTCATATGGAATACCGTCTTTCGGTAGCTCTGCCCGACTATCCGTATCCGGACATCATGGTGGGGATCCACAGTATTGTGCATATCACGCAAACTTATATCGGACCGCATTTGGACAAGGAGAGTCAAACTATTATTGGTACCGATACGACTGTAACGAAACTACACGGTAAAGGAATCTATTCAAAGGACGGACTCTTTGCGCTCTCTGAAAACCGTTATAACACCTATTATGGCGCTCATTACTCAACGGATGACGGCTATTTATTCTTCAATACAGGCTATCCGACCGGCAAGAAAACGCAGTTTACTCTCTGTACAGGAGTCCGAAGCAAACGCAAAACGGAAAATGCATCCGTTACCTGGATCGTTGACTCGATTGTGGTAGATTATGAGGTGCGTAGTAAAACCTATACCCTCTATCGCCGCTCCATGGAGGAATATATCAGCCGGCAGAATGCGTTCAGTTATGCTTCCGGTATGTCCTTGGAGGAGCCGCTGCTTGTTTATAATAATGTAAAGAACGGGTATGGCATTCTTGCCAGCCTGACCCATACGAAAATAGTGATTAAAGATAAGGAATAAAATGGATTATTTTGTACATGAATCATCGTACATCGATGAAGGTTGCCGGATAGGCAAAGGCACCAAGATCTGGCATTTCAGCCATATCATGAGTAACTGCACCATCGGGGAGAACTGCAATATCGGTCAGAATGTGGTCATCTCGCCGGACGTGGTGTTGGGACGTAACTGTAAGATACAGAATAACGTCTCGGTCTACACCGGCGTGCGGTGCGAGGACGACGTGTTCCTTGGTCCTTCTATGGTTTTCACCAATGTCATCAACCCTCGTGCTGCAGTGAGTCGCAAGGACGAGTATAAGCAGACAATTATTCGCCGTGGTGCGTCCGTAGGTGCGAACGCTACAATCGTTTGCGGACATACTTTAGGCGAGTACTGCCTCATCGGTGCGGGTTCTGTTGTTACCAAGGATGTGCCCGCATATGCGCTGATGGTGGGAAATCCTGCGCGGCAGATAGGCTGGGTCAATGCTCACGGAGACAAGTGTGCATCCCTCGAAGAGGCTAAGATGCTAAATGGTAAATGATTAAATGGTAAATGACATTATGATACAGCGAATTCAAACATTGTATTTATTGGTAATAGCAGCCTTTGGAATAGCACTCATATGGCTGCCGGTAATAGAGTTCGTCACTCCTGAGGAAGCAGAGACTCTACGTATATGGGAACTAAGTGCCACGGGTTTGACGGAAATCACCACAACAGAGATGGAGCCGGTAGTGCTACATGGCCTGTGGGGACTATTGGTTACTACTGCGCTGATACCAATACTGGCTATTGCGGATATTTTTCTATATAAGAAACGTATTTTGCAAGCCCGCTTGAATATCTTTCTGGCACTCCTGTGTCTTGGCTATTATGGTGTAATAGCTATTTATATATGGCTCATGAAGATGAGTGTGGAGGGAGTAGAGTGGATGTTGGATATATGGGTTGCTATCCCTTTGATAAATTTTATATTAACCCTCATGGCTACACGTCGCATCCTCAAAGACGAGGCACTTGTCCGCGCAGCAGATAGAATACGATAACTATGATCTTCCTTCAAGCAGCAGCTGCTCCTACCGCAGAGCAGATTCAGCAACGTCAGGATTCCATCCGAGCGGGTGCACAACATATGATAGCCTATGCTAAGAGTGACCCTGACGGGTTCTGGCAATTGTTTGTGGATAAAATAATCCATTTCGGTCTCCAGGTATTGGCGGCATTGCTTATTTTTGTTATCGGAATACTCCTTATCCGATGGGTGAAGAATATTCTCCAGCGCGTCTTCACCCGCCGCAAGACCGAACCTACCATTGCCTCTTTTGTCTCGTCGTTCGTCTCTATTTCCCTGACGGTTTTGCTGGTAGTGATCTCTATCAGTACGCTCGGCGTGAATACCACATCTCTGGCAGCCCTCCTCGCTGCCGGAGGAATGGCCATCGGTATGGCACTAAGCGGTACAGTGCAGAATTTTGCCGGAGGTATCATGTTGCTTGCTTTCAAACCTTTCAAGGCCGGTGATTTCATTGAGGCGCAAGGTACTTCCGGTAAGGTGGTAGAGGTCAATATTACGGCTACAAAGATACTGACTGTAGACAACCGAGTGGTGATTTTGCCTAACGGCGCTCTCTCCAACGGCGTGATTAATAATTACAACGGTCGTCCGCTTCGGCGTGTGGAATGGTCCGTCAGTGTCTCCTATGGCGTAGATGCCGCGAAATGCAAAGAGGCAATAAGCGCCATTCTGAATAGTGACAGACGTGTCCTTCAGGCTGATACCGACATGAAAACTCTCTATAAGGAATTGAATATTTCGGCTTATCAGCTCTCTACTGTCAACTATCGTATGGATGCAATCCCCGCGCCTTTTGTAGCGCTGAAATCCCTAAACGAGAATGACATTACGTTCGTAGTACGGGTATGGGTGCGCAGCGATGACTACTGGCCTGTCTATTTTGATATCCAAGAGCGATTCTATACGGAGCTTCCGCCTCAAGGGTTCACCTTCGCGTACCCGCATGTGGACGTTACAATGAGTGCAAATTGATAATTATAAATCATAAATCGTAAATCATAAATCATAAATCATAAA
>DEIW01000077.1:0-6270 GCA_002352705.1 Bacteroidales bacterium UBA2764
ATATTTTCCGCGGACGGATTGACGTCCAGCACTTCGTTGATGTACTTATGGTCGAAGGTGTCCTTGACCACTTTCTTAATATGGGTGAAATCCGTCACCATGCCGTCTGCATTCAGTTCTTTCGCCTTGCAATAGACCACAATAATCCAGTTATGGCCATGCAGGTTTTCGCACTTGCTCTCGTACGACAACATCAGGTTGTGCGCCGCGGAAATCTCTATTCTCTTTTCTACGTAATACATTTTAATGAATAATGAATAATGAATAATGAATAAAGGGCTCTTGGAGGTGGTACTGACTTTTAAAATCCGTACTTTCTATCGAGTCCGTACCAAAGCCACCAGAACGCTTTATTAATTATTAATTTTTAATTCTTAATTATCATACACCGTATGATCTTCGATGCCGGCTTGTGCGAGTGCTTCCTTGCGTTCGCGGCACGTGCCGCATACTCCGCAGTGGTGTTCTCCGCCTTTGTAGCAACTCCATGTCTCGGCGTAGTCGATGTTGAGGTCTTTTCCTTTGGAGGCTATCTCCGCCTTGGTGAGACGGGTGTAGGGCGTGAGGAGCTGCACTCCGTTCCACGTACCGAAATGGATAGCATTATTCATCGCCTCGACGAACTCAGGGCGGCAGTCGGGGTAGATAGTATGGTCTCCGGCATGGTTCGCCAGCATGACGTATTGCAGTTTGTTATTCTCGGCAATGCCCGCCGCAATAGAGAGCATGATGCCATTCCGGAAGGGAACGACAGTCGATTTCATGTTTTCCTCATCGTAGTTGCCCTCGGGGACGGCGTCCGCGCCTTGTAACAATGAGGATTTGAAGAACTGTTTGATGAAGGGCAGGCGTATCACCATGTGCGGAATACCGAGCCGCTCACAATGCAGTTTGGCGAATTCCAGTTCGCGGTCGTTATGATTGCTGCCGTAATGGAAAGAGAGCGCCATGCCGATGCGGTATTGGTACTCGTAAAGCATAGTGGTGGAGTCCAGCCCACCGGAAAGAACAATGATGGAGTCTTTCATAATAACCTCTCCCCAGCCCTCCCCTCAAGGGAGGGAGATGGGATTTTTATTTAGTGTTTAGTGTTTAGTGTTTAGTGTAAACTGTTCGCGGAGCCGTTGTTCTTTCAATGCCTGATGGTCGGCGTCCGCGTAGTTGGCAAAGGGGTAGATGCTAATTCCGCCGCGGGGCATGAAATAGCCGGTGACCTCAAGGTATTTGGGGTCCATGAGTTTGACCAGATCCTTCATGATGATATTCACGCAGTCCTCGTGAAAATCTCCGTGGTTGCGGAAGGAAAAGAGGTATAGTTTGAGCGATTTGCTCTCGACCATCCTCTCACGCGGGATATACGAGATGTAGATGTGTCCGAAGTCGGGTTGCCCGGTCTTGGGGCAGAGTGTGGTGAACTCCGGGCAGTTGAAAGTAACGAGATACTCGTTTTCGGGATGTTTGTTCGGGAAGGTTTCCAGCACCTCGGGGTTGTAGTTGTCCGAGTATTGTACGTGCTGATTTCCCAGGAGGGTAACCCCCTGCAATTCATTTTCTGTACGCATAAGATGTTCGGCTCTAAGCCGTGTTTTCAGTTTTAATTGTTCACAGAGAGTGGAAAAACAGTAGCACTCTCCAAATCGGGTACAAAGGTACTGCTTTTTTTCGACATACGCAAATTTATTTTCAACAACAAAAAGTGTATATATACTATGTATATATACAGTAAAAGCACAAAAGAGTTAGTTTTGTGCTTTTATCCTTGGGTAATCCTTCGGTGATTATTGGGAAATCCTTTGGCCCGATAACGGGATTACCCTACAAAGAGGATAAGATTAGCTCGGGGTGAGGGTTGGATTAACTATGAATGATGGTTGGATAAACTATGAATGATGGTTGGATTAGCTCTGGGTGAGGGCGTGCTTATGGCGGAGGATGGCTTTGCCGAGTTCGAGAGAATGGGGGAAAGAGTAGCAGCGGCGGGTCACACCATTCACTTTAATCCATAGATAGGGATTCGGAGCCCAGTTGGACGAGGTGTACACTTCATCAATACAGGCAATCGGAATACGGATTTCTTCTTCGATTTTATAGATGAGGTTCTCCTGTATGATGAGCGTGTCTCCGTCGATGATATACTTGTTTTTGGCGGTTCGTATCATGCCTCTCAGCCAAATGGTAACCATCATAAGTACGATTAGCCACCATGTGGGCGAAGTGCAAATGGCTTTTGTCACCCGCATCTGGAACGCCCAAATGGCTTCCCACGATTTGCCTTCCAGCCACATTTCTGTTATGTTCGAGACAAAGATCCAAGCAGGAAGCAGGCATAATATTACCAAAACAAACACATAGTTCGACCACGTATTGCTGTTGCTGAAATCCTGATGCTCGATGAGAGGGGATTGCAACTCATCGTCGGTCAGGGTCAGCCGTTTTTTATGGAATGAAATGTACCAAGCCGGAAAGGCGATAATAGCCAGCACGAGAAAATATAAAATCGTATGCAGCCATGAGTCCAACGTTTTAATGTAGCCATAGAAAATGCCCGTGGCTAAAATGTAAATCACAACAAAGACAAAAATGAGAACTTTACGTTTCATAGGAATGATTATTTAGAGGTGAATAATTGTTTAGCGAGTTCGTCGAGTTGTGCGGCGGTGGTGTTCATTCGTTGCGCGATGAGTTGGCGCCGCTTGTAATAGGTTCGTTTGGACATGTCGGTAAACTGCAGGATATCGGCATTCCCCACGCCCAGTCCGATGAGCGTCAGGACTTGGATGTCGGTGTCCGTGAGCGCCGGGTATTGGCGTTTGACGGAGTTTATTTTGTCTGCAAACAGGACTTGCAGGTCGCTGAGCGCGGAAGGTTTGTTCTGCTGCTTGATTTGGTTGATGAGCAACTGGTAGCGCATTTCCTCTTCTCGCTGGTGTGCGCTAAGGCGTATGTGCATGTCCTTAATTTCGCGTTTGAGATACATGATTCGCTCAATAACAAATCCGACGGTAATCCAAACAACCATGTTGACTACCACGATGATGTCCACTTCACTAAAAAGATTACTAAACATAACAGTGCGATAATTTTGAAATCCGATGCAAAGGTACAACAAAAAAATGAAGTACACAAGAGGGGAAAAGGCACTTTATCACACAAAAATGTGCGAAAGGAGATGTAAATTATTGAAAAGCAGTAAGTTGTGTATTTTTGAAAACGTGGAAACCGTCGCACAAAAAGACCAAGTGGCACAATACCGTCCTTCCCTGTTTTGCGCGTATATGTATCGTCTTATGCAATCATAGCCGCTATCTATGCGTACAATAAAATTATATTCTATTCGTCAAAAAAAATGCCTGAACACTTGTATATGTCCAAAATTTGTCGTACCTTTGTACCCGCAAATGAAGGGATACAAAAATCAATATAGATATGAAAGCAATTAAATTATTCTGTATGATGGCAGCAGCGATGCTGGTTGCCTGCGCTCCGAAGAACGAAGGAGCCGTGCAAGAGAAGAGTTTTATGGATTTGGCACGTGCGCGTTTTGCGGTGCGTGAGTATTCGCAGCAGCCGGTAGAGCAAGCCAAAATCGACTCTATTTTAGAGGCGGGTCGTCTGGCCCCGACGGCGAAAAATATCCAGCCGCAACATGTCTATGTGCTGCAAAGTGAAGAGGCGATAGCGAAGATTAACGAGTTGACCCGTTGCGCTTACCACGCGCCGGTGGTGTTCCTCGTATGCTATGACACGACGCTTGTATGGACCAAAGACGGCGAGAATTCCGGCAATATGGATTGCTCGATTGTCGGCACGCAGATGATGCTGGAGGCAACGGAGTTAGGGCTCGGAACTTGTTGGGTGAAATGGTTCGACGCAGCCGAAGTGGCGGCGGCTTTTGAGTTGCCGGCAAACCATAAACCGGCGTTTATCATGCCTTGCGGTTATGCAGCAGAGGGTGTGCAGCCCCATGCAAATCATTTCAGCCGCAAGCCGCTCAGCGAGACTGTAACGTATAAATAAAAAGCTTATAAAAATGGGAAAGAAAGTAGTAGTGTTATCCACCTCGCTGCGTGCGGGGTCGAACAGTCATGCGTTGGCGGAACAGTTTGCGGAGGGTGCCAAGAGCGCAGGGCATGAAGTGGAGTTGGTCTCGCTCCGCGGGAAAGAAATCAAGTTCTGTATCGGTTGTCTCAAATGTCAGGAGACAGGCGCGTGTGTCTTCAAAGACGATGTGCCGGCAATCATGGAGTCCGTGCTCAATGCGGATGTCGTTTGCTGGGCGACGCCGATCTATTATTACGAGATGTCGGGCCAGATGAAGACCCTCATTGACCGCATGAACGCCATGTACGAGCAGGATTATCAGTTCCGTGATGTCTATCTGCTGACNNATGAACGCCATGTATCCGAAGGATTACAAGTTCCGCGACATCTACCTGCTGACGACCGCCGCTGAGGACGAACCGTTTGTGCCTGAACGCGCCGAGAGCGGTCTGCAGGGATGGATTGATTGCTACGAGAAATGTGCCCTCAAAGGGCATGTGTTCTGCGGCGGCGTCAATGACCCGAAAGAGATAACCGGCCACGCCAAACTGCAGGAGGCATTTGAAATGGGCAAAGCTATCTGACCGATGATGAGACGTATATCAGTTATTTTCTGCGCACTATGCGCCATCATTACCACGGGGTCGGCTAAGACCCTTGTGGCGTATGATACGGACAATACCGCTATGTCAATCAATGTGATTGTAGGAAACAAGACTTTTACCGCCACGTTGGCGGACAGCGAGACAGGCAGAGCCTTTGCGCAACTGCTGCCGATGACGGCGACGATGAACGAACTGAACGGCAACGAGAAATACCACTATCTGGACTCCTCGCTGCCGACCGACAGTTACCAGCCCGGCACCATTCAATCCGGCGACCTGATGCTGTACGGCAACAACTGCGTGGTGCTGTTCTATGAGACGTTCAACAGCAGCTATTCCTATACCCGTATAGGCAAGATTGACGATCCTTCGGGCCTTGCTGCGGCCCTCGGAACGGGCAATGTGTCCGTGCGTTTTGAGAAAGGAAGTACAACAAACCTCACCCCGAAGGGACTAAGTGACCAAGTACCAAGTACAAAGGTGATTGAGAACGGGCAAGTCTATATCCAATACAAAGGACAGGTGTACGATGTACGAGGACAACAAATCCAGTGAAATGAGAAAACTCTTCTATCTCCTTGCGGCTGTGCTTATGCTCATCGGCTGCGCCAAGTCAAACAGTGATCGCATGAAAAACTATTTAGTCGAAAGTCAAAAGTCGAAAGTCGAAAGCGGTCTTATCACCCGCATCGCGGAGATCGAGGTCAACGACGGCTATCTGGAGGCATACCTCGCTGCTGCGCATAATGTCGGCACGAAGTCCGTAGAGACCGAACCGGGCGTGATTTGTATCTTCCCTATGCAGGTGAAGGAACAACCCAACATGATCCGCATCGTAGAAATCTACCGCGACGATGAGGCTTACCAAGCCCACCTCCAAACCCCGCATTTTCTGGAGTACAAACAAGGCACGCTGCACATGGTCAAGTCGCTTCGGCTGGTGGATACCAACCCCTTAGCCCCCGAAGCCATGCCGCTTATCTTCAAGAAGCTATAGCAAAACGCCCTTTCTTGCCCGTTTTTTGTCTCCTGCCCTTGCATATATCAGAAAAAAGTAGTACCTTTGCACCCGAAATGCAATTAACCGCATCCTTTAGGGATAAGAAAGTAGCAAAGATAAGATTATGACCAATACACTGAACGTACAAGGAACCAAAATATCTGTAATCGCAAATAATGCAGAAGATTATATTTGCTTGACAGATATGGCCGGCGCAAAGAGAGATGAAGTCAGGGCAGCAGATGTTATTAAAAACTGGCTACGCAATCGTTACACGATTGAGTTTCTTGGTACATGGGAGCAAATTCATAACCCGAATTTCAAAGTGGTCGAATTTGACCACTTTAGAATGCAAGCCGGTTTACCGAACTTTGTATTGAGCGTATCGGAGTGGCTTGAGAAGACAAATGCAATCGGTCTTGTAGTTAAAAAGGGACGGTACGGAGGAACTTATGCACATAAAGATATAGCGTTTGAGTTTGGTTCTGCGATAAGCGTACCGTTCAAATTATATCTGATAGAAGAGTTCCAGCGTCTCAAAGAAGAAGAACAAAAAGCACTTGGATGGTCGGCGAAACGCGAGTTGGCAAAGATCAACTATCATATCCATACGGACGCCATCAA
>DEIW01000077.1:6431-6553 GCA_002352705.1 Bacteroidales bacterium UBA2764
ATCCGTGACTACGCAACGATTAACCAATTGATCTGTCTGAGCAACATGGAGAACCTGAATGCGGTCTTTATCCATGAAGGTATGCCGCAAGGCGAACGTCTCCAGAAACTCAACCAGATAGC
>DEIW01000010.1 GCA_002352705.1 Bacteroidales bacterium UBA2764
ATCCGTTTACTAGAGGATGGAGCATTAGGAGCAGACTATGAATTTAACACTCCCAATGCAACAACGGATTGCAAAAATGTGTTTATGAAAATCTATCGTAAGAATACTCGTAATGTAGATATATATAGTGTAAATTCCCCGTTCCCGAAAGGCATATCTATAGATGTGTTTGCGTTAGATGCCATGCCTAAAACAAAATTCGGACAGCATGCTAAAGGACTTATTGCCAATGCTCTGCAATTCATCTCTATCATGGTATTGTATGCGCAATATCCAAGCAAACAACTCTATGAGTTCATGTCTCTTGACAAAGGGATGAAGCGCCGCTACCAAATCAAATGTTTTTTAGGAAAGATTTTCGGCATTATTCCTCATCGCAAGTGGGTTTGGTGGTTTGACCGTTTTGTTGCCTCAACACGAATGGATGCACCATTAGGCATTCCTACCGGACGCAAATATTACGCCGGGGAGATTTTTCATAAGGATATTTATTTACCGGCAAGGGAAGTTACTTTTGAGGGAGTGAAGGCTTTTATTCCTAACCAATACGATCTTTACTTGGGTAATTTATATAAAGAATACATGGAATTACCCCCGATTGATAAACGCGAAAGGCATTTTATTATTGATTTTAAACTTTAAACATGAACAATTGCAACAATGATACTGAAATACATATTTGATAGGATTATGGCATTAACAGGTCTATTGTTTCTATGGCCTGTGCTGCTTATTGTAACCATCATAATCCGCATCAAGATGCCCGATGGCTCGCCATTCTTCTGCCAACAACGCGTAGGTAAAGACGGAAAATTATTTACAATGTACAAATTCCGCTCTATGAGTGTTCATCATAACGGTTCAACGGTTTCAGTAGCAGGAGAGAATCGTATTACTCCAATTGGAGCCATCCTCCGAAGATACAAGATTGATGAGTTGCCGGAATTATGGAACGTCCTCATCGCAGATATGTCTTTTGTAGGTCCTCGTCCGGATGTCCCCGGATACGCTGACCTACTACAGGGAGATGACAGAATAGTCCTTACATTACGTCCCGGTATTACAGGACCGGCCAGTCTGAAATATCGAGACGAAGAGGAACTACTATCTACTATGGAGGATCCTATCCGTTACAACGATGAATTCATATACCCGGATAAGGTACGTATCAACCGCTATTATGCCACACATTACTCATTTATTGATGATCTTAAGATAATATTTTGTACTGTACTGGGAAAAAACATGATATATAACAACGAAAAAATTTAACATACATTATATGCAGAAACGTATTTATTTATGTCTTGCTCACATGAGCGGACAAGAACAGAAATTTATTCAGGAAGCATTTGACACCAACTGGGTAGTACCTCTAGGACCAAATGTTAACGGCTTTGAAGAGGATTTAAAGCAGTTTATTGGGCAGAAAAAAGAAGTAGTAGCACTCTCTGCCGGAACAGCAGCTATCCATTTAGCTTTGATAGCATGTGGTATCGGATTCGGCGATGAGGTAATCTGCCAAAGTTTTACATTTTGTGCCTCAGCAAACCCCGTTACCTATGTAGGCGCAACACCGGTATTCATCGATTCTGAGAAAGATAGTTGGAACATGGATCCACAATTATTAGAGCAAGCCATTCTGGACCGCAAAGCAAAGACAGGCAAATACCCCAAAGCTATTATTCCTGTTTATCTGTATGGTATGCCCGGACGGATTAACGAGATTATTGCCATAGCTCACAAATATAATATTCCAGTGATAGAAGATGCTGCAGAAGGATTTGGTAGCCGCTTTGACGGACAAATATGTGGTACATTCGGCGAATACGGCATTCTGTCTTTCAACGGCAATAAGATGATTACTACTTCGGGGGGGGGTGCATTGATTTGCAAGGACCAAGAGTCAAAAAACAAAATCATGTGGTATGCAACCCAGGCACGAGAGGCATATCCCTATTACCAACACGAAGCAATCGGTTTTAATTATCGTCTCTCCAATATTTGTGCAGGAATAGGACGCGGACAGATGACTATTATTGACGAACATTTAGCACACCATAAACACATCGCAAAAATGTATGAGAAGGCGTTTGCTGATGTTCCTGGAATCACCTTCCATAAAAACCCCTCGGAACGGTATGACAGTAATTTCTGGCTTAGCACCATTCTTCTTGATGAAAATCTCCGTGTCCATGGCGAAGAAGAAGCATATGCACAAGCCATCCATAGTGCAGTAGGTGGTGCAGCAGGAGTCGTTCACGCGGGAGGAAATGTGCATACTGATTGCGAGCCAAACAGAAACGTAGAAGCAATGCGTATCCAATTAGACAAAGCCGGTATTGAGAGCCGACCGTTATGGAAACCTATGCACAAACAGCCTGTATTCAAATCAGCTCCTGCATATATAAACGGAGTCTCGGAAGCAATATTCCATCGCGGTTTATGCTTACCCAGCGGACCTATGGTCACCGATGAAGATATATCATATATCATTAGCACCATTAAAAAGAATATTATTAACTAATTTACGCTAATATGGCATTTTTCGGTTTATTTAGCAAAGAAAAAAAAGAGACTCTGGACAAAGGATTAGAGAAAAGTAAAGAGTCCGTATTGAGCAAAATAGGTCGCGCCATCGCCGGCAAATCCACCATTGACGACGAGGTGTTAGACAACTTAGAAGAGGCTCTCATCACATCAGATGTAGGCGTAGAAACAACGCTCCGCATCATTGAGCGCGTACAAGAACGAGTCAAACGCGATAAATATATCGGGACAGACGAATTGAACCATCTTTTAGTAGATGAAATAGCAACCTTGTTGCAAGAAAATAACGTAGAAGATGTGCTTGATTTTGAAGCGCCGCTTCAGGCAAAGCCCTATGTAATCATGGTTGTCGGGGTAAACGGCGTAGGTAAAACGACTACTATTGGCAAATTGGCTTACCAATACAAAACAGCAGGTAAAAAAGTATATTTAGGCGCAGCTGACACATTCCGTGCCGCTGCTGTAGAGCAACTATGTTTATGGGGCGAACGTGTAGGGGTACCCGTTGTAAAACAACAACAAGGGTCAGACCCTGCATCTGTAGCATATGACACTCTTCAATCTGCCAAAGCAAACGATGCTGATGTGGTGCTCATTGACACAGCAGGACGCCTGCATAATAAAATCAACCTAATGAACGAGTTGACAAAAATTAAAAATGTAATGCAGAAAGTAATTCCGGGAGCACCTCATGACGTAATGTTGGTATTAGATGGCTCCACCGGCCAAAATGCATTTGAACAAGCACGACAATTTACTGCCGCCACACAAGTCAGTTCACTCGCTATCACTAAATTGGACGGGACAGCCAAAGGAGGTGTTGTTATTGGAATTAGTGACCAATTCAAGATTCCAGTTCGCTACATTGGTTTAGGCGAAAAAATGACAGACTTGCAATGTTTTAATCGAATAGAATTTGTAAAATCCCTTATAGTATGAATTATCGTATTGAATCCGATTTATTAGGCGAACTGCAAGTGCCGGCAGAAGCTTATTACGGAGTACAGACCCAACGCGGCATTAATAATTACAAGGTTTCGAACTTGAAAATGTCCGATTTCCCTGAGTATATCATTGCGATGGCTTATATCAAGTTGGCAGCAGTAGAGGCCAACCATGAATTAGGCGTCATTAATGATGAAATATATACAGCCATAGCTAAGGCATGCCGTGAAATCATTGACGGAAAGATGCATGACCAATTCCCCACAGATATGGTTCAAGGGGGAGCTGGTACAACAGTGAACATGAATGCCAATGAAGTCATTGCCAACCGTGCGCTGGAAATAATGGGTCACCAACGTGGAGAATATCAATATTGTTCTCCTAATGACCATGTTAATTGTGCCCAAAGTACAAATGATGCCTACCCTTCCGCTTTCCGTTATGCCTTTATCCGCATGAACCGGGGCTTAGAAGATGAGTTAAAACAACTGATTCTATCCTTACGCAAAAAAGGCGATGAATATAACGACTCTATTAAAATGGGCCGTACACAGCTTCAGGATGCAGTACCGATGACCAGCGGACAGGAATTTCATGCATTTGCCAATAATCTGGAAGAAGAAGTAGCCAACCTTGAGCGGAATGTCAAATTACTCTATGAAATCAACATGGGCGGTACTGCAATCGGTACCGGTCTGAACGCTGTAGCCGGATATGCAGAATTATGTATACAGAAGATGTGCGAATTGACAGGGGAGCCGTTTGAGTTAGCAAGCGACTTAGTAGAAGCTACTCCGGATACAGGAGCCTATGTGAGTTATTCAGCAGCTCTCAAACGTCTGGCAGTTAAACTAAGCAAGACATGCAACGATCTTCGTCTCATGGCTTCGGGACCACGTTGCGGTTTGCATGAGATTAATTTGCCTCCTATGGCTCCAGGTAGTTCAATTATGCCTGGAAAGGTAAACCCTGTTATTCCCGAAGTAACAAATCAAGTATGCTTCAAAGTCATTGGTAACGACACTGCTGTCACTTTTGCTGCCGAGGCAGGCCAATTACAACTTAATGTGATGGAACCGATTATCACGGAATGTATTTTTGAATCCATCACTTGGTTGAGAAATGTAATGAAGATACTGCGTGAAAAATGTATTGATGGCATTACGATTAACCGTGAGCACAATGCAGAAACAGTTCGTAACTCCATTGGTATTGTTACCGCATTGAATCCCGTTATCGGATATAAAGCATCAACAAAAATAGCAAAAGAAGCATTAGAGACAGGAAAAAGCGTTTATGACTTGGTATTAGAACATAAACTGCTAAGCAAGGAACAATTAGACCAACTATTGGATCCAGAAAATATGCTGGCAGCACATTGATACATGCACAATAAACAAAAATAAGGTGGCCTATATGAGACCACCTTATTTATTATCTGCGAGTCGAACCGCTTCCTCCGCTACTTCGTCCTCCACCGGAGAAACCACTTCCGCCTCCGCGAGACCCACCACTGGAAAAACCTCCACCGGAATAACTACTACGGGATGAACCTCCATTGTACGAACTGCTGCTGCGGGCACTTGGACCGCTGTATGAACCGTTTGTTAAGCCGGAATACGAATTACTGCGGCGTGTACTTCCGCTATACGTGTTTGATGAACGCGATGAGGCTGCAGGAGCAGTGCGGCTTGATACGGCACTGGATGAACGAGAAACGCCAGCGGTGGCAGAGCGAGTAGCTGATGTTCCAGCGGAACGAGAGGTCACTGCGTTTGAGGAACGAGTTCCTACTGAACTGTTGTTACTGCTACGAGTCGAGACGGTGGAAGCAGAACGAGCAGATGCAGTATTACGACTGCCGTATGTTCGACTTTCTGTTGTCGCTGCAGAACGAGCGGAAACTCCTGATCTTCCGGATAGTGAAGAAGCATGCGTCTCGCGTGCATTAGCCTTACCATTATTGCGCGCCGAGAATGTTTTTTCAGGATGTGCAGTTGCATAGTCCCGGCGTGTCACACCTGTGCGCAGCTCATGATAGCCCCTGTGCGCAGTACGAGCATGCCTGAAAGAGCAATAATGACGACAATGGTGAAAAGCATAACAATGACGCCAATACCAGTCATGTGCCCAACAGTTATGAGCGTACCACCAACCAGGCCAATATCCCCAATACCAAGGAGAATGCCAAGCATACCATGCATCACTCCAAAACCAATCATAAATAACAGGACGGTATACATAGACAGGTTCTATGATATAGTTGGTTCCATATACATACTCATCACCTACTATCTGGACTGAAACTTCATCATTCTCTTTTTCTACATAGATAGAAGCTACATCTTGATATATATCTTTTGCTAACACAGCCTGCAATACAATCAAGCGCTTGTTTCCTTCACCTGTTTCTATCACCCGTAAATAATCAACTTGCCCATCGCCATTAAGATCGAGGTTACAGAACGCACTATCAGGATTATTGAGCAGTATCTCGAACTCTTCAAGGTTCTTAGCCTCTGCAAAAAGCTTAGCTACAACCTTCAAATCGAGCCCCTCTGAGATATCCGAACTATTCGCAGAAACGGTAACCGTTTGCTCTGCCAGTAACGTTGTACTCATGAGTACTAACGTAATCAGAAGTGTAGTTAATTTTTTCATAATAGCATTGTTTAATGATTTTTCAGTAGTCCGGTATGTCATATGCCGACCTTCTGATACTTTTATAACTCAAATACCATGCCAAAATATTATACTAATTTCAAATTATGGTGCATTTTTTCCTTCTTTGTACGCATATAACGTTCATTCCAACGATTTGGAGCTATTTCTATTGGCACATTCTCAATGATTTCGATACCATAACTCTCCAGTCCGACACGTTTAACCGGATTGTTGGTCATAAGTCGTAATTTGACTGCGTCCATTTCTCTGAGAATCTGCGCTCCTATACCATAATCCCTTTCGTCTGGACGAAAACCAAGATGGACATTCGCCTCTACTGTATCATCTCCTTGCTCCTGTAACTTATATGCACGGATCTTATTCATTAAGCCGATTCCACGTCCCTCCTGATTCATATATACGATAATTCCTCGTCCTTCTTGCTCTATCATTTGCATCGCTTTATGCAATTGCTCGCCACACTCACACCTCATAGACCCAAATATATCCCCGGTCATACAGGACGAATGTACCCGACACAACACTGAATCGTCTTTAGACCACTCTCCTTTTGTAAGAGCAATATGCTCCAATCCGGTAGTCATATCACGGAAGGGAGTTAGCAAAAACTCTCCATACTGCGTTGGAAGGAAAACTGTCTCTCCTTTCTCCACTAATTTTTGCTCTTCGTCAGATGATATTTGGTCTCCTTTGGCTAGTCTATAAGCAATAAGATCCTTGATTGTTATTACTTTAAGATTAAATTCATCTGCTACTTTTTGTAGTTGTGGCATCCTAGCCATTGTACCATCCTCATTCATTATTTCAATGAGCGCCGCTGCTTGTTTTAAACCGGCCAAACGACAAAGATCAATAGCCGCCTCTGTATGACCTGCACGCTGTAAAACTCCATGAGGTTTAGCATATAAGGGGTTAATATGTCCGGGACGTCCGAACTCTTCTGGTTTGGTAGCTGTATCTGCAAGAGCACGAATTGTAGCAGCCCTATCATGGGTAGAGACTCCAGTTGTACAACCAGGCAAATAATCAACCGTTACAGTAAATGGCGTACCCAACATGGAAGTATTTTGTTGCACTTGATGAATAAGTCCTAATTCGGCACATCGTTGTTCTGTAATAGGAGCACAGAGTACTCCACGCCCATGTTGGAGCATGAAATTTACCTTTTCCGGCGTGATTTTTTCAGCAGCTATCACAAAATCACCCTCGTTCTCCCTGTCCTCATCATCCACTACTATTAGAAATTGCCCCGCACGGAAATCTTCTAATGCTTCTTCTATTGTACTGATTTTCATAATACTATTTTTTCAATTTTAATTTATAATATGCTATTTTTTCCTTCCATCTACGCGCCGTAATTATCCACGCCTCAGGATTGAACAGTGGAGAATCCGTAGCTGCCTTATAAGTCAAGAACATACCGATAGGCAATAGCACAAATGAACTCAGCCACATCCCTGCCCAACAGGGCCATATAGCCTCGCGTGCCATTTTATAGCCCGTATTATCTATGATATAATATATAATGAACATAACTACAGAAATAACCACCGGTGCCCCCAAACCTCCCTTTCGGATGATGGCGCCAAGAGGTGCTCCGATAAAAAAGAATATTAAACAAGCAAATGCCAATGTAAACTTTCGGTATAACTCAATCTGATGTTTTCGTATATACCGCTCTGCGTCATCCAACATCAATGAGTTATATTCCACCTGATCACCATAAGTACGCGCTCGCTCTTCTGCCATTGCGAGCACTTGGTTTTTACGGGAGACAGAAAGAGAAGACCATAGTGAATCCAAATTATACATATTCCTCTCTTCTGGCGTAACATATTCTGGAATTACTGCTGCACGACCATTCTCTCTACCAAAATACCTGTCGTGAATTAAACGATTACTCTGTTCTTTACTGCGCTCTGTTGCTACAATCCGCATTGAATCAATCGATTGTGTGAGCTTAACAACATTTTTACTAACATGTTGATCTTGTAGGACGGACTCGTCATAACGACTAAAATCAGTTGCAAAATCTATCAATATGCGTTTATACATAAATGTTTCGCGACGGTACGGGATATTTTTGGTTGTGCCCGTAGTACGCTGTTGTTGTGCGTCAAGATTTTCAAAAGACTCACCTTGTTTCAAATCCAGGATCAGATATCGCTTATCTGCACTAGCCGCTATCCGTCCTGTATCGGCTACCATTACTTTGGCACTTTCAAAACCGCTCGAATAATCATATATCATCATATTCAGTAGTTCACCTTTGGAGGTCTTTTCACGTACAAATATATGATACCCGCTAATCTCATCGTAGAATTCACCTACAGGAATTTCCAACTCCGGACTCTTTTGTCTTAGAGAAAATATCAATGCCCATAGTTTCATCTGAGATTTAGGAAGGATATTATTACTAAAAAAGAAAGCACCTATGCTCAATATAGCAACCGCTATTGCTAAAGGCCGCATGATTCGAAAGAGCGAAATGCCGGCTGCTTTCATGGCTGTCAATTCAAATTTTTCGGCCAAATTGCCAAAGGAAATCAGGGAACTAAGTAATATAGCCAAAGGAAGAGCCAGGGGGACTACCGATGCAGTAGCATATATAAAGAATTCTGATAAAACACTTAATTCTATTCCTTTTCCTACCAAGTCATTCACGTGCATCCACATAAACTGCATCAATAGGATAAATATAGCGATAAAAAATGTAGCCAAAAACAACCCCAAAAAATTCCGGAGCAAATAAACATCTATTTTTTTTACTATCCTCAACCTTTTAGATTTTCACTTACAAATATTAATGGCAGTAAGTCCGCAGCAGATTCAAAGACATATATGGCATCTTCTCCATATAATAGCACTTCCATTTTTTCACCATATCGATGCTCTGTCTCCACCATGACTTGTCGACAAGCACCACAGGGAGAACCCGGCTCATTCGTAAAATGATCTTCGGTGAAACACGCAATAGCAAGTTTCTGAACTGGCTGATCCGGATATTGAGCACCAGCCGCAAACAAAGCACTACGTTCTGCGCACAGTCCACTCGGATACGCAGCATTTTCCTGATTACAACCACGCACAATTTCTCCATTCTTTAACTTAGCGGCTGCTCCTACATGAAAATGACTGTAGGGACAATAACTACGCTTTGTCTGCTCCTTGGCAATTGACAACACCTCGCGTTGCTCATCCGATAGTTCATTCCATCGAAATACGCGCATCTTGGTGGTGAGATTAAATTCTTTCATACTATAGATTGGTTAAATAATTTACAAATTATTTGATGAGTATATAACCCGATGCAAAGGTACTACAAAAAAATGACATATGCAAAAAAAATGCAACAAAATGTTATTTTTTTGCCAAAAAATTTGGTCATATCAAAAAAAAGCAGTACCTTTGCACTCGGTTTTGAAAAAAACACCTTGGTGCTATCGTCTAGTGGCCTAGGACAACGGCCTCTCACGCCGTAAACCCCGGTTCGAGTCCGGGTAGCACTACTGAAAAAAGAACGCCGACGCGTTCTTTTTTTTTGTGCTCTTTATTATTCACATTTTCTCATTAAATAATTCCTATTATTAAAAAAAAACAAGAAAAAGTGCAATAAATTTGCATATATGAAAAATTTTCAGTAACTTTGCGCCTTGAATTGAGTAGATGTTTCTGTTACCATGAGTAAGCGAACGCATATCTTATTGATTTTCTTGGGAGTACTGCTCCTCACCTCGCCTTTGGCGGCAGTAGGAAAAGAAAAAAATCGTGTTGTCTGGACGAAAAAGCCAAATTCATCCACAGGATTGTACACCTCCAAGAATTATTTTGTATCGCATGGAGTCGGAGGTAATGTATCCGCGCTCTATTATTTTGGCGATGTGGACAATGAGGGCGTGGCATTTCATGGAGGCTTCAACATACATAACCTCAGTCTTGGCGGCGGCCTCAACTTCTTCTACAATCTGCCCATTAGCAATCATTGCAATTTACGCTTCTCGCTCATGGGAGGTACAATACGTGGTAACAACGAGTTGAAGTTCAGCAAACTGAATCCGCCTCGCGACGACTATCGTAAGTTCAATGCAGTGCTGGTCCAGCCTGCGGTGGGCGTTCAGTACTATCCGTTCTCCAATGCCGGTTTCTATCTCTACGGAGGTGTGGCTGTGGCAGGAAGTATCATTACCAACTACGAGTTTTATTATTACCCGAAAAAAGATGCAGAGCGTAAGCTGCTGAAAGGAAAGACCTTCGGTATTCTGCCGATGGTACAGTTAGCAATCGGTTATACATGGCGTTTAACCAACTCTTGGTCAATGGGTCTGGAGGTCATGATTCAGGAAGGTCTGATCGATACCCACTACATGAACCTTGACGCATGGCCTTTGGCTAAATCCCAAAACGGTGATGGCGTGGACTTAGGTAACAGTTTCGGTAAATGGACCGACCGGTATGGTAAGGAGCATATTCACTGGAACGACGGATGGTTTCAGGTAGGTCTTACCGTTACGTATCACTGGCGGAGCTGCGAGCATTGCCGGATTATCAATAACTACTCGCGTATAAAACCTAAAAGGCGCTAAGCTAATGCTTAACGCCTTTTTTTTTATTTCTTCGGTTGAACGGTTCCCGTTTCCGCGTATTCTATGATGTTATCCAGGATGGTAGCCAAGCGCCATTCCCTAGCATTATGCCAAGTCTTGTCGGAGATGAAAGCAGACAGCACTTTTCCAAAGACCAAACGGAACTCATAATGCACTTTCGTTTGGGTAGGCGAGATTGGTTCCATGCGCAAGATAAAATCGCCTCCTTCGAGTATCGAACCGCTATACGTTGCTCTCATATGAGCCGTGAGCGGGTAAGGCGAATGAGCAGGACGGGTAAGTACATACTTGGAGCCGAGGTGCTGGTCTTTCCACCAGCGTACGCCCAAGACGTAGATGTCGATTGCTACATCGCCGGTCTTCAGTTTGGAATCATAGACGCGATCTTTGTAACGCAACTGGATAACATCCCTACTCTCTTTGGTCTTTTGCTTGGTTGTATCCTGTTCTCCCAGCCCGATATATGCCCATGAGAACAAGGAGTCCGGGCAAGCCTGGAACTGATAGCAGAAACGATCCGCCACCAGCAGCAGTTCTTTTAGCGAGGTGTTGCAAACAGTATCGACGACTACTTCCCGCCGTTGCGGGCGGGCAAAAGCAGCGCAACTCATTGTAATGAGCAGGCAGCAAACAATGATCTTTCTCATAGCTCGTAGTCCAGACAAGTTCGTACTTCGGTATTCGGCCGCACGATGCCGTTGGCAACCGCTACGTGTGCCGGATGAACGGCGTAGCCCTTGAGGGCTTCTTCCGATTCCAAGGTGGAGTCCAACATGATATCCGCATTGCTGCTGGCTAACTGCCCTGTTGCCTGCACATGAATATCCACCAAACCGGGTACTTGACCTTTCAAACCCTCCAAGCCATGCTTGATAGCCAGAGCTGCTTCTTTCTTTTGCGCTTCGCTCAAATCCGAGCGCAATTTCCATAAAATAATGTGTTTTACCATATATATTGTTATTTATTAGCGGTATAAATAGTAGCGATCCCCATGGAGAGGGCCT
>DEIW01000155.1 GCA_002352705.1 Bacteroidales bacterium UBA2764
AATACTTTGCACTCGCGCCGGTAGCGATGATGACGGCATCTGCTTCGTACTCCTCGGTATCTTCCACCCACACTTTTTTCGGGCTGACAGAGAAATCTACCTTCGTCACTACGCCCGACACAAACTGCGTACCGAAACGCTCTGCCTGACGGCGCATGTCGTCCATCATCTGAAACGGCTCTACACCATCCGGATAACCGGGGAAATTCTCTACTTCAGTGGTCGTGGTCAGCTGTCCGCCTAACTGGGGACCTTCGATGAGTACCGGAGCCAAGTTAGCGCGGCTCGCATAGATGGCAGCTGTGTATCCCGCAGGACCGCTACCTATAATCAAACATTTTACTTTATTTGCCATTCGTAATTCGTAATTTATAATTCGTAATTTACCTAAAACCGCATGTCATTCACATACGTATTTTTGCTTGGCTTCAATACATATGTATCCTCGGGAGTTGTTGACACGAACTTTGGCTCTTTCATCTTCAATGTCGATATCTTCTTACCCTCTTTAATCTCCACCGACAGGGGCATGAGATCGCTGTTGCGCACCTTCAGCACAAAGCGGTTGATGCCTATACTCTGGTCCTTCGGCGTCAACGTCACGATGGTCTGCAGCCCGTCCTGCGTCGTCCTTTCCGTCACGTTACACACCGGCACAAGGGCCTTGGCGTATAGTAGCGGGTTGGCTTCCAGCAACTCCTGCTCCGTGGGGTTAGAGAGCGTCAGTTCGTCCGTCTGCCCGGAATACATATACATCGTCTTGCCGTCGTACGCCGCCTCAATATCCATCATCTCCAGACGGAACTTATTTCCCTGCATAATGATCTCACCGGGATAGTTCATCGGTGCATTCACCTCCTCCGCCACCGTGACCGTGAAAGCCGTCTGGAGGGTTTTGTTCTCCAGATTCGCCAAGAAGGAACTCAAAACAGTTAGTATGGTTAGTAATGTCGTCATGGCAATATTATTTTACGCCCAATTCTTCCAGCAGTTGGTCCAGTTGGGAAAGGTCCTGGATGAGGACGTCTCTTCCTTTCGGTCCTTTGTTCGGTCCGACGATACCGGCAGCTTCGAGCTGGTCGGAGAGTTTGCCGGCACGGTTGTAGCCTATCTCGAAAGCACGCTGGAGACGAGAGGTGGAACCTTCTTGCTTGGTGACTACGTAACGCGCTACGTCGGCGAACATCGGGTCGAGGCGTTTCATATCCACAGAGCCCGGTGCAACGGCTTCTCCTTCGCCGCCTTCGCCCACGTATTCAGGCAACTGGTACGGCTCGGTATAACGCTGCTGCTTGGCGATATGTCCGACGATAGCGTCCACCTCGGGTGTATCGACAAAGGCGCACTGCACACGTGTGATGGAGGCGTTACCGGCGTAGAGGCTGTCGCCGCGTCCGATGAGTTGCTCCGCTCCCTTGGCGTCGAGCACGGTACGCGAGTCGATGACAGACTGCGTACGCAGGGCGATACGCGTCGGGATGTTCGCTTTGATGACACCGGTGACGATGTTGACGGACGGACGCTGGGTAGCGAGGATCATGTGCATACCGACAGCACGCGCCTTCTGGGTGATACGCGCAATAGGCGTCTCGACCTGTTTGCCCGCCTGCATGATGAAATCGCCGTACTCGTCGATGATGATGACGATATATGGCAGGTACTGGTGGTGGAGACTGTCGCCGACGAGTTTGTTCGGGTTGAGGCGACGGCGGACGAACTTGTCGTTGTAGTCCTCGAGGTTACGCACACCGGCATCCATGAGCAGCTTGTAGCGGTTCTCCATCTCGATAACAAGCGAGTTGAGGGTGTTGATGACCTTGTCGCAGTCCGTGATGACCACCTGCTCGGGATCAGTATCCGGCTGGGCAGCGAGGAAGTGCTTGATCAGCGGCTTGTACGGCGCGAACTCTACCATCTTCGGGTCCACCATGACGAGTTTGAGCTCCGCGGGGTGTTTCTTATAGAGGAGCGAAGTGATGATGGCATTGATGGCTACGGACTTACCCGTTCCCGTGGCACCGGCAACAAGCAAGTGCGGGGTCTTGGCGAGGTCGAACATAAAGACCTCGTTGGTGATGGTTCGTCCATAGGCGATCGGCAGGCGCATCTTCTGCTCTTCCTGGAAACGCTTGGAGGCAATGACGGAGTGCATGGAAACGACCTGCGGCTTCTCGTTCGGCACCTCGATACCGATGGTTCCCTTGCCCGGCATAGGCGCGATGATACGGATACCTGTGGCGCTCAACGACAGCATGATATCATTCTCCAGAGCTTGAATCTTCGCTACGCGAACACCGGCTTTCGGCACTATCTCGTAAAGCGTTACGGTCGGTCCGACGGTGGCTTTGATGGAGTCGATCTCGATGCCGTAGTTGCGGAGCGTGGTCACGATACGCGCACCGTTGGCGCGCTGCTCTTCCTCGTTGATCACCGGAGCCGACTCGTTGTCATAGACTTTGAGCAGGTTCAGGCTCGGGAACTTATAGAACTCCAGATCCTTGCGCGGATCGTACGGACCGAGTTTCTCCAACAGTTTGTCGGGGTCCTTGGTGTAGAGTTCGTCTTCATTGATGTCTTCAATCTCGAGGTCGGGAGATTCCGGAGTGTCCGAAGACTCCTGTTTGCTTTCCTGCTCTAATAGTTCTGTGAGACTGCCATCGGTTGGACCTCCGTCATCCGGCAGTGGCTCCTGTTCTGGCTCCGGCAACGGTTCTTCTATCTCTATCTCAAAACCGTCCGTCTCTTCTTGCCCTTCCGTCTTCTGCTCCGGCTGATCCAGCTGCTCGATGGTAAACGTCACCTCATTCCCTTCCTTCGCGCCGTTGGTATCTTCCGGTTCATGGGTTTCCGTATCCACCGGCAAATCTATCGTTACCTCGTCATCATTCTTTTTCTTCCCATTGCGTGTGAAGAGCCCTTTCAGCCACTCGCCGAACGCCTTACAGTGGTCCACGAAACGCGGATCTGTAACGATGAGGAAGATCACCAGTATAGCCAGAAGAATCAGCACCGTTCCTGTGATATTCACATAACTGGACAGCCATCCGGCCGCCCAACTGCCGAACTTGCCTCCCCATCGGAAGACTCCCATCCTGACCATCTGCTGCGCGAACCCCAATACGATTGAGCCCCATAGCACCCAGAAAGTACCGCCGCAGAAAAGCAGAACCGCGCGGATATCTTTCAACACGTGCATCAGCCTCAAGGCATAAACTGAAATCATGAATACCAACAGAACCGACACAAATCCGAACGAACCGTCTATCATAAATTGCGCCATCACAGCGCCGGGCAGCCCCAATAGATTGCGTACCGACTGACGGTTCGCCACGCGCTCTGCATGATCCAGCGACAACACCGACTGGTCATAGGTACCTGTAAAAAGGAAACTGACATAAGCCAGTAACGCAATGATGGCAAATGTCAACAGCAGCACGCCTATCACCATCTGGGTACGACGGTCCGTAAAGAAATTCCGGACAGCCTCAAGCCAGTTCGTGCGCTCTACTCGGATAGCACGCTCCGGCATGGACTCCGGTTCTATATTATTTTTTAATTTTCCGCTCGTTCTGGGCATAGTATACACAATTTAGCATGCAAAATTACTGATAATTTTCGAATACTGAAAGTCCCGAGCCATAAAAAAAATTTTTTTTCGTCTATTTTATACTTTTTATAAAAAAAATACGCGCGCACTTGCGTATGTAAAATATTTTTTGTATCTTTGCACCCGCTTTTTGTAATTATGGAAGAAATGATACGACATACGGGTGTTGTGACGGGCGTGAACGGCGACCTGGCGCATGTTGTAATCACCCAAACCGACGCATGCTCGGCATGCAAGGCGAAATCCATGTGTATGTCGTCCGAGAGCCGTGAAAAAGAGATGGACGCACTGATGCTCGAGCCCTTGCAGCCGGGAGACCGGGTGGAGGTCGAGGTGCGCGAACATCTGGCGTGGAAAGCCGTTCTGCTGGCTTATATCATGCCTTTTGTCGTCATGATAGGTGTGATAGCCGTCCTGACCATGACTACCCCTTGGCCGGAGGAAGTGGTCGGAACACTCTCGCTGTGTGGCATTGCGCTTTATTATATCGGGCTGTCTGTCTTCAAGCACCGCCTGCAGAAGCAGTTCACTTTTACTGCCCGAAAGGCTTAGCGGAAATTTATCAGACAGCTAATCGAGGTTTTATCAAAGTTTTATAGAAGTTAGACCAAGATTGAGGAAACACAACAACTGCTGACATAACTTTATAAATCAATAAATAACGAACAATTAAAATTTAACAACCAACATGAATCTAATTCTGATTTCAATGGGAGTCTTGGGTGTGACGGCGTTGGTAGCAGCATGTCTGTTATACGTAGTCAGCCTGTTCTTCAAGGTGGAAGAAGATCCGCGTATCGATTTGGTCCAAGCTGTTTTGCCGGGTGCCAACTGCGGTGGATGCGGATTTGCCGGCTGCCGAAACTTCGCGGAAGCGTGTGTCAAAGCCGGTAGTACTGAAGGTTTGGCTTGTCCTGTAGGAGGCGATCCTACCATGGACGAGGTACGTAAAATTCTGGTTCCGGCGGCTGCAGAAGAAGCTGCGCCTGTTGCACAGGCGGGAGACAAGAAGGGCTTTGACCCGGCTATCGCTGCGAAAATCAAAGCACTCGCTACGCCAAGAGCCGTATTCCCGCTCGCGTTGGGAATAAAATGACCAAATGGTCCGGTAAATGGTAAATGGTAAATGACCAAATGGTAAATGGAATTATGAGAACATTCAAAATAGGCGGAGTTCATCCGCATGACAACAAACAATTCTCCGCGCACCAAGCTATCAAGGAGTGCCCGCTGCCTAAACAAGCCATTATTCCGCTTGTACAGCATATCGGTGCTCCCGCACAGGCTGTGGTCAAAGCCGGAGACAAAGTAAAAGTAGGCGAACTGCTGGCTCAGGCCGGCGGATTCGTGAGTGCAAACATCTGCTCTCCGGTTAGCGGTACGGTTGCCAAGATTGGCGATTGGACCGATGCATGGGGTGCTCCGGGACAGGCAATCTATATCGATGTAGAAGGAGATGAATGGTTGCCCGAAATAGACCGTACGCCGGATCTCATCCGCCAATGTACACTGGAGCCGAAAGCTATCATCGACAAGATAGCTGCAGCCGGTATCGTAGGTCTCGGCGGCGCTTGCTTCCCCACCCATGTTAAACTTCTCCCGCCTCCGGGCAAGAAAGCGGAGGTGCTGATTGTCAACGGCGTTGAGTGCGAACCCTACCTCACCTGTGACCACCAGCTGATGATGGAACACGGAGAGGAGATTATCATCGGTATCCAGATTCTGAAAAAAGCCCTCGGCGTAGAGCGCGCTATCATCGGTATTGAGAATAACAAACCCGATGCCATCGCTCATATGCGCGAACTGGCGGAGAAACAGCTGGGCATTGAGGTCATGCCGCTCAAACTGCGTTACCCGCAGGGCGGTGAGAAACAGCTCATCGACGCTTGTATCAACCGTCAGGTGCCTTCCGGCGCGCTGCCTATCGAAGTAGGGGCTGTGGTGGATAACGTGGCTACTATCTATGCCGTTTATGAGGCTGTACAGAAGAACAAACCGCTTATCTCACGTGTGATGACCGTTACCGGCAAGAATGTCTCCAAGCCCGGCAACTACTCCGTACGTTTCGGTACGCCGATTGAGGAAGTCATCGCGCTCGCAGGCGGAGTTCCTGCTGACACAGGCAAGATTATCGGCGGTGGTCCGATGATGGGCCGCGCGATGGATCATATCGAAGGCATGCCGGCTAACAAACGTCTCTCCGGTCTGCTCTTCCTCCCCGAGGCAGAGAGCATCCGTCCGGAAGAAGAGAACTGTATCCGTTGCGGCAAGTGCGTTCAGGCTTGTCCGATGGGACTCGAGCCTTATCTCTTGAGCCGTCTCGCGGAACTGGAGATGTACGACGAGTTGGAGAAACACGATGTCATGGATTGTATCGACTGCGGTTGCTGCGTCTTTACATGTCCTGCCCACCGCCGTCTGCTCGATGGTATCCGTCCCGGAAAAGCTAAAGTAGGCGCCATTCTCCGCGAGCGCGCCGCAGCAGCGAAGAAATAATCCGTCGTCATAACGACATAACGTAATAACGTAATAACGAAAAACAATCATACAATGAAAAAATTAATTGTCGCTCCGGCTCCTCACGCCCATAGTGGCGATAGTGTTCGCCGGAATATGCTTCTGGTCATTCTCGCGCTGCTGCCTGCTTACGTGGTATCGGTGATTGAGTTTGGATGGGGAGCATTGATCACGGCCTGTATCAGCATCCTCGCTTGCGTCTGCACTGAGTATGTCATCAGCCGTTATATTCTCAAGGAGAAACGCCAGACTATTGGTGACCTCTCCGCTGTTCTGACCGGTTTGCTGCTTGCCTTCAACCTCCCGTCTAACCTCGACTGGTGGATAGTACTGATTGGCGCCATTGTAGCTATCGGTGTAGGAAAGATGACCTTCGGCGGTCTGGGTCAGAACCCCTTCAACCCCGCTTTGGTAGGTCGTGTATTCCTGCTTATCTCTTTCCCTGCACAAATGACCACATGGCCTGTAGCCAACGGTTTTGCCACTCGCTACCTCGATGCAGAGACAGGCGCTACCCCGCTCTATTATCTCAAGCACATGGTGAAAGCCGGAGATGCTTCCGTAATAGACCAACTGCCGTCGCTGATGGATTCGTTCCTCGGCGTGATGGGCGGTTCGCTCGGTGAGGTTTGCGCACTCGCATTGATTCTGGGCGGTATATTCCTTATCTGCATGCGTGTCATTACATGGCATATTCCTGTAGCCATCCTCGCTACCGTAGCTTGCTTCGCGGCTTGCACAGGTTGGGCGGGTGCGCCGCCCGAAGGAATGGGCACTTGCCAGTATGTAGGATACGAATTGCTCACCGGTGGTCTGATGCTCGGTGCCTTCTTCATGGCTACCGACTATGTCACCAGCCCGATGAGCGGTTGGGGAAAGATTATCTTCGGTATCGGTATCGGCTTCATCGTCATGGTCATCCGTACATGGGGCAACTATCCGGAAGGTATGTCGTTCGCCATCCTGATTATGAACGCTTGCGTTCCGTTGTTGAACAAGATTCGTCCGCAACGTTTCGGCGAACCTAAAAAAGCATAAGGAGGTACGATCATGGCTAAATTAGAAAGTACATTCAAGAATATGGTGCTCTCCCTCGTCATCATCTCTATGGTGGCAGCAGGTGCGCTGGCAGGCGTCTATACGCTGACCGCAGAGACGATAGCCACGCAGGAGGCACAGAAACAGCAAGCCGCTATTCTGGCTGTTCTGCCCGAAGGCTGCACAGTAGCTGAACCCGAAGAGACAGAAGGTCTGACCATCTATAAGGCGTATAAAGACAGCGCATGGGTGGCTACGGCTGTTGAGACCAGCGAAGTAGGTTTCGACGGACCGCAGGTAATCATGGTGGGTCTGGATGCAGAAGGCAATGTATTGGATTATGTAGTGCTCAAACAAACCGAGACTCCGGGTCTGGGCGCGCATATCGACCACTGGTTCAAACATGCGGACAAGCCCGCACAGAATATCATCGGTAAGAAGGCCGGTGCCCTGGCTGTCAGCAAGGACGGCGGAGAAGTAGATGCTATCACAGCCGCTACTATCTCCTCCCGCGCATTTCTCAAAGCAATCAACAAAGCATACAACGCTATTGCAGCCCAAGAGGTGGAAGCCGCTACCGGCGCCAGCCAGCTAAAACAACAACCGGAATCTCTGGAAAATCCGGAATCCCAGGAAGTTCAAGAAACTCCGGAAAACAACACAGAAAAGGAGGCTGAATTATGAATAACGCAATGAAAACATTGACCAACGGTATTCTCAAGGAGAA
>DEIW01000136.1 GCA_002352705.1 Bacteroidales bacterium UBA2764
GGCCTTACGATATAATTCGGACCATACAGCCACCTATCTCCAATAACCTCTACATACAACGCAGAAGGACGATGCTCGGCAACGAGTGTAGCGACATCCTGATATACGGAAGGAGCGAGACATGCCTGAATGAGGAACGTGTGGTACACTCCTCGATGGGTCTCCAGCACGCGCAAATAATCAATCCATCCGTCTTTATTCAGATCAAGGTTGTTGATCATATATGTGCTGGAGTTGAGTAACTGCTCAAACTCTGCAGCAGTGCGTGATTCTGCAAAGGCCGCAGCTACGGCATTCAAATCCAAATAAAAACACCTATCAGTAGAGAAATTCGTTACTGTGAATGTTGTTACCGTTGTCACTTTCGGTGAAGGCGTCGTGACTTTGGTGGTATAGACCGTGGTCACCGGCGCTACAGGTTCTTTGGTAGGGACTACTGTCCATATGCGTGCAGTCCAGCATCCTGTCATCAAAAGAGACAATGGTACCAAATAAAGTATTCTAAGAAATTTATTCATTTTTATATTTCCTAATTTTAGAGTGTTTTGGCAACTTCAATCTCCTCGAAGGACTCTAATATATCTCCTTCTTTGAGATCATCGTAAGCTTTCAGACTCAAGCCGCATTCGGTATTGACGCCGGCTTCCTTGATATCATCCTTTACATGTTTGAGGGATGCCAGTTCGACTGTCTTTATCACGATACCGTCACGGATGACACGAACCTTGTTACCACGCTTGATTTTACCCTCACGCACAATACAACCGGCAATCGTACCGACCTTGGAGATATGGAAAGTCTGCAAAACCTCGAGGGTGGCAGTCACTTCCTCTTTCACCTCCGGCGCCAACATACCGGCCATAGCATCCTTGAGTTCGTTGATAGCATCATAGATAATGGAGTATATACGGATATCCACCTCTTCTTGCTCAGCCATCTTGCGCGCAGTGCCCGTAGGACGAACGTTAAAGCCGATTATCACTGCATCGGAAGCCGCAGCCAGCATCACGTCACTGTCGGAGATAGCACCTACAGCGCCGTGAATGACGTTGACCTGAATATTCTCCGTAGACAATTTGATAAGCGAGTCTTTGAGTGCTTCTACCGAACCGTCTACATCGGCTTTGATTATGATATTGAGTTCCTTAAAGTCTCCGATAGCCAGACGACGTCCGATTTCTTCAAGACCGATGTGTTTCTTCGTACGGATAGACTGCTCGCGTTGGAGTTGCTCACGTTTGTTAGCTATCTCGCGCGCCTCTTGTTCTGTAGGCAGCACATTGAATTCGTCTCCTGCCTGCGGCGCACCGTTCAAACCAAGTATCGAACAGGGTTCACCCGGACGAACCTCAGTAATCTTCTGACCACGCTCGTTGAACATGGCTTTGATACGACCGTGGAATGTTCCTGCCAGCACGATATCTCCCATATGCAGCGTGCCGTCTTGCACCAACAGCGTTGCTACATACCCGCGTCCCTTGTCCAGAGAGGACTCAATAACCGATCCTTTCGCACGACGTTTGGGATTAGCCTTCAGGTCGAGCATNNCCCTTGTCGAGCGACGACTCGATGATGCTTCCCGTAGCCTTGCGGTTGGGGTTGGCTTTGAGGTCGAGCATCTCTGCCTCAAGCAGCACTTTCTCCAGCAGTTCGTATACGCCATCACCTTTCTTGGCGGATATTTCCTGACATTGGTATTTACCGCCCCAGTCTTCCACGAGGATATTCATGTTCGATAACTGCTCGCGGATCTTATCGGGGTTCGCGCCCGGTTTGTCCACTTTGTTGATGGCGAACACCATCGGTACTCCGGCAGCCTGCGCATGGTTGATAGCCTCGATGGTCTGCGGCATGACAGCGTCGTCAGCAGCGATGATGATAATCGCTATATCCGTCACTTTCGCTCCGCGGGCACGCATGGCGGTAAAAGCGGCGTGACCCGGAGTATCCAGGAAGGTAATGTGCTGACCGTTCTTCAGTTTTACATTGTAAGCACCGATGTGCTGAGTAATACCTCCGGCCTCACCGGCTATCACATTCGCGTTACGGATATGGTCAAGCAGCGAAGTCTTACCATGATCTACGTGACCCATCACCGTAACAACCGGGCAGCGGGGCTCTATATCCTCTTCGTGGATTACCTCATCGGCGTTAATCTCCTCTGCCACATGAGCTGCTACATACTCGGTCTGGAATCCGAACTCTTCTGCCACCAAGTTGATGGTCTCGGCATCCAGACGTTGGTTGATGGAGACGAACAGACCAAGGCTCATACAGGTTCCGATAATCTTGTTCACCGGCACATTCATCATGTTAGCCAGGTCATTTGCGGTCACGAATTCAGTCAGTTTGAGGATTTTGGATTGCTCCTGAGCCTCCATGATCTCCAATTCGTGTTTCTCGCGTTCCTGCTCACGGCGCTCACGTTTGTATTTGGAGGTATTGGATTTGTTCTGTTTCTGTTGCAGACGATTGAGCGTCTCTTTCAGAGCCTTATCCACCTCTTCCTGAGTAGCCTCACGGGGTTGGTTTTTCTTGTTCTTCTTGCCTACCTGGTTACGCTTGTCGTTAGGATCCACTTTCGCAGCGTTATTCTTGATACGCTCGCGTTTCCGTTTCTCGGCAGCAGCCTGTTGCTGAGCCTGTTGCGCCTGCTGACGCTCCTCACGCTCTTTGCGTTTCTGCTCTTTGGTCTTTTTGGCAGGACGAGTGGAAGTGTCTATGGAATCCAAGTCTATCTTACCCAGGACTTTAGGCGTTGTCTTCAGTTCGGGTTTTCCGAGCGAGAATATCTCCTGTTTGGGTTTGGCGGGTTGCTTTGCTTCCGCAGCTTTGGAGGCTTCTTGTTTCGCCTTCTCTGCCGCAAGACGAGCCGCTTCTTTTTTCGCTTCCTCTTCTGCCTGGCGGGCCTCCTGTTCCGCTTTTAATGCGGCCTGACGCTCTGCCTCTTTTTTCGCTGCCTCTGCGGCTT
>DEIW01000032.1:0-6731 GCA_002352705.1 Bacteroidales bacterium UBA2764
CGTAGAGACCGCTACCGACAACCACATGCGTACTGTAGCTAACATCCGCTCGTATTTCACCAAATTCGGCGGTACGCTCGGTACACAAGGCTCTCTCCAGTTCCTGTTCGACCGCAAGGCTTGTTTCACCGTAACGATGAAAGACGGTGTGGATTTAGACGAACTGGAACTCGAACTGATTGATTTCGGAGTTGAGGAACTCGGCGTGGATGAGGAGGAAAACACCATCGTCATCTATTCAGATTTCAACGAAGCTATCAACATGCAAAAATACCTCGAGGACAACGGATTTGAAATCCAATCCATGGAGTTTGTACGTATCCCGAATGATACCAAAGAACTCACCGACGAACAGCGTGAGTCCGTTCAGAAACTCATCGATAAGATCGAGGAAGACGAAGACGTACAGAACGTATTCACCAACATGGCAGAATAGTCGAAAGTCGAAAGACCTATGATTATATCTGATTATTTCCAATTATCTGATCGTCAGGCTGAGCAGTTTGCTCAGCTTGACGCACTATATCGCGACTGGAACAGTAAGATTAACGTCATCTCGCGTAAGGACATCGACAATCTCTATGAGCACCATGTGCTCCACTCGCTTGCCATTGCTAAGTTAGTGCCCTTCCAACCTGACACTACCATCATGGATGTCGGTACTGGTGGTGGGTTTCCTGGCATACCGTTGGCTATTCTGTTTCCGGAGTGCCGGTTCCTACTGATAGACTCTATAGGCAAGAAAATCAAGGTAGCCTCTGAAGTAGTTAAGGCGTTAGGCTTAACAAACGTCATTTGCAAGCAAGAACGCGTAGAGGAGGAGAAACAGAAATTCGATTTTGTAGTATCGCGCGCCGTTATGCCACTACCGGACTTGGTTAAACTGGTACGGAAAAACATATCAAAAAAGCATCGTAATGCTGTACCGAACGGCCTGGTTGTACTCAAAGGCGGTGATTTAAAAGAAGAACTCCGCCCTTTCAAAGAGGCGGAGGTTACTCCTTGTAGTCTATATTTTAAAGGCGAATGGTTTGAAACCAAACAGGTTATATACCTTCCGCTCTGATTATTTCATTTCCTGGCCTGTAATGGTATAGTTTTTTGCTCCGCGCCGGATAAATAATTGTCCGTTGCGGAGTATTTTTTCGCTCTTTGCAGCCGGCAGAATAACCGGCTCAATGCCTTCCGGCTTCTTGTAGCCGTCGTCCATCGGCGTCTTATGGGTCATGGCGTAATGGAGATACATCTCCAGCATGGTATAGCCAGAGGCGTGGCGGACGTTATTGTCTGCTACCTGCGGATTACAGCCGTTATCTTTCTCCCACTCATCCGGCATTCCATCCTTATCGGTATCTACTAAAGCCGCGACAGACGGATAATCATAGAATCCCTCGGCATCCGCTGCATTATCTATAATACCTTTCCTTTTAGCTACACTCCCGACATAGGTATGTTTACCCTCCCGGGTATCTGCTATTAGACGGAGTTCCACATGGTCACGCGGGAAACAGCCTGCCGTATCCATGACTGTTTCGAAAGCCTGCTCCGCCGTTTCATAATCCGCTACGGCATAAGCATACCTGTCGAAATCATAACGGCCGTAGATACTATCCTCTGTCCATCGCCACCAAGGTGTTTTAGGACGGATGAGCGTATCCACTCGGAGAGAAGATACCGGATATTTGGTGCTGTTCTCCGATGTCACAGCCGACCAGTTATCTGCCGTAGCAGCGTCATTGCCGTCCATCACGTTGCCGGAGACATACCAATAGCTCGGTCCCCACGAAGTGGCCTTGTTGGAGCGGTTGTAATTGGACCGGAAGAATAACATCTTATTTGTGGTATTCGGGCCTTTCTTATAATAGTTGTTGATGAAATTGCACTCGTGTACAGAATTCAAACCATTATACTCGCCTTCCTCCAATTTGGCAGTGTTCTCACCGCCATGACATCCGGTACTTCCTCCATAATAGTTATAGTTGACATTATTGATATAATCCAGATACACTACCCAGTCATTACTTTGCGCGCCGTTGAAACGACAGGACCGTCCGTTATTATTTGCCAGCAGATTATGGTGATACGATGCCGGTGAACCACCCCACTGGCAACCATACCCACGCTGACCTTTCCCATTCCCGGCATCAAATAATCCTTCGTGAATAATACAATACTGCACCGTAATAAAATGGCTGTCATTGGTATTCATATTCTCCTCGGATGACCAGCCGAAATCACAATGGTCGATGATATAGTTCTCGCAGTTTTCAGCGGAAAATGCGCTGGCATTCAGAAAATTACCGTTAGCATCTTCATTGCCTATACGGAAACGGATGTTGCGGAGGATAAAGTTCTTCGAGTTGCCCAGATTGACTTTGTTATGCGTAATCACGATACCCATTCCCGGAGCTGTCTGCCCGGCGATAGTGTAGTTCTGGCGGCTGATACGCAGATCCTTGACAAGACGTATCTCGCCGGAGACGGCAAAACAAACCGTCAACGGTTCGCCGGGATGCTGCTGCACCGCCCAACGAAGAGTACCTTCTTTCTCTCCTTTTGCATCATCTTCGAGCGAGGTGACATACACCACTCTACCGCCTCTTCCACCGGAAGTGTATTTCCCGAAACCTTCTGCTCCGGGGAAAGCTACAATCGTGTCAGGCAGCAGAGCAGCTGACAAGGAACAAAGGGACAAAGTACAAAGTACAAGGGTTAGAATGTTTCTCATGATATTTGGGTTGTTAATGCACGCCACAATGCATCATCTGGCACTGGGGCTGTAATACATATATTTTGCTTGCTTACAGGGTGTACAAACTCAATTTGCCGGGCATGAAGACATATTCCTCCATCGGGATTACTGCGTTTAGCTCCGTACTTCAGATCTCCTTTCACGGGACACCCGATTTCCGCCAACTGGCAACGTATCTGATGATGCCGCCCGGTCTCTAAATTAATTTCCAGTAAGGTATAGTGTTCGCCTTTCACCAAGGTTCTATAATTTAAGATAGCCAATTTGGCATCCTTTCTTTCTTCGTTCAGCTTTTGAGTTTTTGCTATATAACTCTTGTTTTGCGCCTCATTGCGGATAAGATAGTTCTCCAGCCGCGCCTCGGGAATCTTAGGCGCGCCTTGGACAATTGCCCAATAGGTCTTTCGTATTGATTTTCCCTTAAACATCTCATTAAGACGCATGAGGGCTTTGGAGGTACGGGCAAAAAGGACCACTCCGCTCGTAGGTCTGTCTAAACGATGAGGCACGCCGAGGAACACCTCGCCGGGCTTATTGTATTTATCCTTGATATAGACTTTTACAATTTCGCTCAGCGGGGTGTCACCCGTCTTGTCGCCCTGCACGATCTCGTTGCAGGTTTTATTGACGGCAATAATATGGTTGTCTTCGTAAAGAACAGTCATTTTATTGCTGCGAGAATTGATCTTTTCCTACGCCGCACAGCGGACATGCCCAATCGGCAGGAAGATCTTCAAATGCGGTGCCCGGAGCTATTCCGTTGTCAGGATCACCGGCAGCGGGATCATATTCATACCCGCAAACATCACAAATGTACTTTGCCATAATAAATAAAAATTAAAAAGTGATTATTTCTTGCAGTTCCCATCACAGGTGATACACTTGTAGCAGAGACCTGCGAGCGCAGCGCCTACCAGCGGAGCTACGATGAAGAGCCATAACTGCGGCAGAGCCAGAGCGTTCTCCGAGAAGATAGCTTGGGAAATAGAACGAGCAGGGTTAACCGAAGTATTGGTCAAAGGAATAGAAATCAAGTGGATTAGAGTCAATGTCAGACCGATAGCCAAGCCACCGAAAGCACCGTTAGCATGCTTGCTGTCCGTCACTCCGAGAATTACCATCAGGAAGACAAAAGTCAGCACACACTCTGTTGCAAAAGCACCCCATACATTGGTCCGAAGATAACCGCCTGCTACGTCTGCATCGGAGAAGAACTCACCGTAGCCATTGGCAGCAAACGTACCTATCTCCATGTTTGCGGATTTTGCAATACCGAAAAGAATAGCTGCTGCACAGATAGCACCGAGGATTTGTGCACACCAATACCACAACATCTCTTGCCATGACATACGACCATTGACAAAAACACCCAGACTGACAGCCGGATTAAGATGTGCGCCGCTGATATGACCGATGCCATAAGCTGCTGCTACAATCGTCAAACCGAATGCCAAGGCTACGCCAAGGAAACCTACATGACCGAACAGGGCAGTACCGCAACCACCCAGTACCAATACTGCCGTTCCGAAGAACTCGGCAGCAAATTTGTTACATAATTTCATAATTGTTAATTGTTTTGAAAGTTAATATTATACTCGTAATTACGCTTGTAATTAGGGATTTTAGTTCAAAGTATTTCTCTGTCTCACTGCCTCGTAGATAAATACTCCTGCTGCTACAGACACATTGAGCGACTCTATCACACCGGTCATCGGTAAACGCACCTTGTCCGTACAGAGCTTGAGATTCTCCTCATAGATACCTTTCTCCTCACTGCCCATAACGATACAAGTAGGTACTGTCATATCCACTTCAGTGTAATTCCTATCCGTATGCTCGGTGGCGGCAATAATGCGAAGACCGCTCTCTTGGAGATATTGCAATGCATTCTGCAAGTTTTCTACCTTGCAAACAGGCAAACTATGCAAGGCTCCTGCAGACGCTTTCACGGCATCTCCATTGATAGCAGCACTACCGCGAGTACCTATTATTAACGCGTCTACGCCTGCGCACACGCAAGTACGAGCAATGGCGCCGAAGTTACGGACATCCGTCACACCGTCTAACATCATCAGCAACGGAGTTTTCCCGGCATCGTAGAGACTCTGTACAAGGTTCTCCAACGGATAAAATTCAATGGGACTAAGGAAAGCAATGACACCCTGATGATTCTTATCGGTAAACTGGTTGAGTTTCTCTACAGGCACGCGCTGTACCTGCGTACCTGTTCCTTCCAATTTAATCAATAACTCGCGTCCGATAGACGAACTCATATCACGGCGAACAAGCACTTTGTCCAGCACTTTGCCGGCATCTATTGCCTCCAGCACCGCACGTACACCGAATATCATCTCCTTTTGAGGAGGGCGTTTGGTATCATATTGTTTTTTCTGTAACATAATCCTTTTTATTTCTGCTGCAAAGTTACAAAGAATTTTTGGATTATGCAAGAAAATCTTTTAAAAAGAGTCACAACGGCACATTTTTCTGCTTTGCCGGTACGGATCATAAGGAGCAATAAGGTATGATAATTTAATACCGACATCAAACAGATTCCTTTTGGTAACCACCCTTCGTCCCTGACGGTTTGCGGTGACAATAGTAGTCATCATCCTATGCAATGGGAAACCGTCTCGCGTATCCGAGAGCATCAATAGGGACTCTCTATCACTTGCCGGATCTGTTTCTGGCGTGAAAGAATAGTCGGCGTACAGAGCTATAGACACGTAGGATTTATATCGTCTGGCAGTATATACCGGTATGTCGTAACTCAGTTCGCCAGAAAGCCACCATTGTATTTTTGTGGCAGAAACCGCACCACTCTGTGCTTCTCGGAAATCAGAAGACGCTGCCAAAGGATACGATTCATATACACGGTTGTCACGTTTTGGATAATACACAGAGAGGGAGGCATGATCCGCATTCTCTCTCCATGATGTGCGGAAAGGAATTACAATCTTGGGACCCAGATACAGGTTAACCCTACTCCATCTGAACGCCAACTGGAGAGGTATACCTACAGACCATCCTGTATATGTCTCGCGGAGTTTGGAGATAGAATAATCGATTTGCATTTGTTCGTTTTCCACATCTACGGTGGTATAGGAATCCGTATAATCCGTCTTGTTAAAAGCCGCTTTATGCCTATCAAGGGTAATACCGGCGCGAAAACCTATCACGCGTGACGAATGGTAAGTATAGCTCAATTGAAATCCTGCATGCACATTCGGTACAGGAGAGACATATAGACATTGGGCATTGTATCCTGCCAGACCTATACGGGCACCGGCTTCAAAAACATGTTCCGCATGAGCCATAAACGGGATTAGCAGCAATAATATGAATAGTCTGATATATCTCATGGGATCCATTTCTTTTCTGTCCAAACATTATCACCTTGTTTATAGCGGAATAAATAGATCCCGTGAACCGCCTGATCTTCCCGGATCTCCATTCCCCTGCTATTGTAGATACGTACCTGAATAGGAAGTTCCACGTGCGTATCGAGCAGTTCTATGATATTCGACCATATTTCCTGATTACCGTCTAAAGTCACACGCAGTTGAAAACGTCCGTACAATTCGTTTTGCTCCGCATAATCATCTTCCGTTGCTCCGGGTACGGGCTGATCGTTTTTGAACCATTGGAAGCCGGTTGCTGTCCTTCCCGGAAAGAAAGAACGGAGTGCCACATTATCGCATAAGAGCTGCCAGTTATATTTATTGACAATAATCAGCCATAGTCTCTCACAATGGAAGGTATCTACTGCCAATGAATACAAAATACTGTCACATCCGCGAGGACTATATTCCATTACCGTTTGCTCCATGGGTTCTGTAAACAGAACTCCCCGCCAAAGGAAAGGTATCAAAGTGTCACATACCATGGTATCTACAGTAATGGTTTTGACATCTGGACAGCAAAGCTTGGTGTCTAACGTCAGAATAGCCAACAGACTGTCACAACCGCGGCTGTTCTT
>DEIW01000032.1:6785-7096 GCA_002352705.1 Bacteroidales bacterium UBA2764
CACCGGAAAGGCATCAAGGTATCACATACTATGGTATCCGCCGTGATGGTTTTGACATCCGGACAACAAAGCTTGGTGCCTAACGTCAGAATAGCCAACAGACTGTCACAACCGCGTCTGTTCTTGTACATAATCTCATACCTCGCAGGCTCCGTAAACAAAGTGTCGCGCCACCGGAAAGGCATCAAGGTATCGCATACTACGGTATCCGCCGTGATGGTTTTGACATCCGGACAGCAAAGCTTGGTGTCTAACGTCAGAATAGCCAACAGGCTGTCACAACCGCGACTGTTCTTGTACATAATCTCATA
>DEIW01000047.1:0-953 GCA_002352705.1 Bacteroidales bacterium UBA2764
TACGGCCGCACGACCAAAGAGCAAGGTGCAGTTAAATCGATTGATCCACGCAAAAACTAAGGAGGAGACACTATGATTCGTGAAGTAAAATTTGAGTCGCAAGACCGCCGCGAGAAACAGATTCTCGCCGCTCTGAACGCTAACGGTATCGCTTCCATCGAGGAGGCAAACCAGATTTGCGAACAATACGGCCTCGATCCTTATCTGACATGCGAGGAGACCCAACGTATTTGTTTTGAGAACGCCAAATGGGCGTATGTAGTAGGTACGGCAATTGCCTTGAAGAAAGGTTGCAAGAACGCCGCTGACGCTGCCGAGGCTATCGGTATCGGTCTGCAGGCATTCTGTATCCCGGGTTCTGTAGCTGACGACCGTAAGGTCGGTATCGGTCACGGTAACCTGGCAGCTCGTCTGCTGCGCGAGGAGACCCAGTGTTTTGCTTTCCTGGCAGGTCACGAGTCTTTCGCTGCTGCTGAGGGTGCTATCAAGATCGCAGAGATGGCGAACAAAGTTCGTAAGAACCCGCTTCGTTGCATCCTGAACGGTCTGGGCAAAGATGCTGCTATGATCATCAGCCGTATCAACGGATTTACGTATGTACAGACCGAGTTCGACTACTTTACCGGCGAGCTCAAGATCGTTCGCAAGAAAGCTTACAGCGATGGTCCGCGTGCGAAAGTGAACTGCTACGGCGCAGACGATGTTCGTGAAGGCGTTGCTATCCTCTGGCACGAGAACGTTGATGTTTCGATCACCGGTAACTCGACCAACCCGACGCGTTTCCAACACCCGGTAGCAGGTACGTATAAGAAAGAGCGTATCCTGGCCGGCAAGCCGTACTTCAGCGTAGCTTCCGGTGGTGGTACAGGTCGTACGTTGCACCCGGATAACATGGCAGCAGGTCCTGCTTCCTATGGTATGACAGATACTATGGGCCGTATGCACTCTGACGC
>DEIW01000047.1:1011-15746 GCA_002352705.1 Bacteroidales bacterium UBA2764
TTCCTCGGTATCGGTAACAACCCGATGGTAGGTTGTACTGTCGCTTGCGCGGTCAATGTAGCTCTGGCGCTGAATAAATAATCGACATATCGTAGTATCGACATATCGATAATATAATCAATAAAACCAATTTAATTTAACAACAAAATGAAAAAATATCTTTTTGTAGCTGTCTTGGCTGTTGCTAGTCTTGCAGCTTATGCTCAGCCCCGTGCCATCGGTGCTAACCTCGGTTATGGTATCGGTTTCAGTTATCAGCATGGTTTTGGTGAGTCCAACATGTTGGATGTAGCAGCCGAGGTTCCTTTCTTCAACGGTATCGGCGGTAAGGTTACTTACGATTGGATTGACCCGTTCAATGCTCCAGTACCCTGGAATGAGAAGGGTGAGTGGCACTGGTATATGGGTGTCGGTGGTGCCGGAGGTATCTATGGTTTCAAAGATGTAGCATGGTATGCAGGTGTAGCCGGTCATATCGGTATCGAGTATGATTTCTGGTTCCCGTTCCAACTCTCTTTGGACTGGCGTCCGACCATCGGTGTAAGCAACTACGGCCGTGACAAAGTCGGTTTCGGTGTTGAGGGATTGTACAGTGGCATCAGCCTGGGTATTCGTTACAAATTCTAATTTTACGTAACGACTATACGGAACATTTAATGTTCTAAAAACGCACATATCTTAGGGTATGTGTGTTTTTTTTGACACTTTTTGTCCTAAAAATAAGAAAATATTTGTATATGTGAATAATTTGTTATATCTTTGCGCCGAATACCATAATTATACGCGTAATTACTAATAAAATATAAATACTATGAGTGAATACAAAAAGAAAGGCGGCGAGGTGCTGCACTGCCCCAAATGTGGTGAGATAGTTCCCGAATCCGCATCCGTATGCCCTGTTTGCGGTTTTGAGTTCGGCGAAATCAGCGCCAACAGCAGTTCTTTGGCTTTGGCTACGATTCTGGCTCAATTGGAATACGACGAGGACAAATGTCAGGCGATAGAAACCTTCCCTATTCCCAATTCAAAAGTGGACCTGCTGGAGTTTGTTACCGCGCTCAAGCCCCGTATCAAGAATATAGATAATCCTCTCGCTGAAGCCTATATGGTAAAATATCAGGAGGTTATCGAGAAAATCAAAGTCTCCTTCCCCCAAGACAAGCAACTCAAGCCTTTTGCCGATGAGTTCGATGCCTTGTACGCTTCCATCGAAGCAAAAAAGAAGAAACAAGGTCGTCAGAACTGGTTCAGCGAACATTCGAAACTGATTATCACATCCCTGGTGATTGTGATTGCGCTGATTGTATGCGGCGGTGTCCTGATAGCATTCCGCGACACGGCTGCCAACAAAGCCGAACTGTGTATTCAGGCGGTAAACAAATCGGTCAACAAAGATAACCTGAAACAGGCCCGTAATTTCATTGAAGGCTACAAGAACGACAAGGATGAGATTATGGAGAGTTATGTAACGCTGCTGAGCAAATATTTCGACGAAGGAATGTGGGAAGATGCCAAATCACTGGTTGAGTTCTACGGTCAAGGGCAGTACACCGGTGACCTGAACCGAGGTTTGTACAACTACCTGCTGGCTACCGGAGAGTATGACAAAGCCGAAGAATACATCAACGTAGAGGCTAAACCTACGGACAAAGAGTATTACGATTACATAGAAGAGTGCGTGAATATGATGTGCCAAGCCGGTATGCTCGCTCCGGCAGAGCAGTTCGTCGCAAAGAAAGCTCTTCATTTCGCCTCCAACCGGTCGGGATACTATACGAAAGACCGCGTGCAGGAACGTCTGGAGAAAATCATAGCAGCCTATAAATAAGAGTTGATAACTGTAAAACAATAATACTATGGGACTTTTTGGATTTGGAAAGAAAGACGGTGGTATAATGGATACCATCAATGCCGATCGCATGGGTGACAACCTGATCTGGCAATGGCGTCCGGCAGGACAGGAATTACAAGACTCCGCAAGAGCCAACTCAATCCGTTTAGGCAGCAGTCTGTTGGTGAACGAGGGGCAAGCGGCGATTTTTGTCTACACCAACGGAGGCGGCAAACAAGACGTTATTCTCGGTCCGTACAACGATACCATCAAGACGGAGAACTTTCCTATTTTAGCAGGTATCATAGGAGCCGCATACGATGGAGGAACCCCCTTTCAGGCGCGCATCTATTTCGTATCGCTGGAAGGCGGTCTGCAGATGGATTTCAACACCGCTGCTAAAGACGGCTTCTTCACCATACAGCCCTCTCAGAGCAATTTCTCGATGTACAATCTGAAGGTAGCTGTGAAGGGGTCGCTGATGTTCTCCTGCGCTCCGACAGATATGCAGTTGGACTACCTGTACCAGACTGCCCAACAAAACGGAAACACACTCGCTTATGAAGATTTCCGTGAGAAGACATTAAAGGATGCCGTGTTGAAACTATACCGTCAGTTTAAAGGTCAGGACACGCCGTTGCAGGTGCTGAAAGACAAACTGGCAGACACGATGACTAATGAGATTATCGACCGTTTTGCAAATATCCCGGAGGGTATTTTCATACTGCACCTGAACAAGTTAATCAAGCAGTTCTCGCAATATATCTACCAGCAGATATACCCGTTGCTGCGCGACTCGATGGGTATCTGGCCTACCCGGTTGAACATCACCAATATCACTTTCGACGAATCCGAGGAGGATTTCCAGATGCTCAAGCGAGTTACTACAGGTCAGGCATTCAATATCTCCATGCAGAACGAGGAGAACCTGCTGAACCAGTTGGCAACCGACGCCGCGGTTCGCAACGGCATGGTTGTCCGTCAAGCCAATATCCAGATGGATCATCAGGAAGACATGCTCGACCGCATGCGCCAAGAGGCACAGTTTGCCCAGCACACACAAACCGAAGCAACGGCTCACCGTACCAATCTGTCGTCCGAGCAGGCTTATCTCGGCGCCCATACCGTCAATGTACAAGGTGCCGTTATGCAGACAGGAATGGAGAGCATGGGTAACATGGGTAACATGGACTTCGGCTCCGGCGGCGGCATGAATCCGGCAGGGATGATGATGGGTATGGGTATGGCCTCCGGAATGGCTGGTCAGATGGGGCAGATGATGGGTAACATGGGCAATGCGTTCAACAACCAGGTGACGCAAGCCAATGCTCCTACACCTCCCCCTATGCCGGGGCAGACACCACCGGCACCGCCTGCGCCGCCACAAGCCGCAGCCTACTTTGTGCTGATTAATAACCAACAGGCTGGTCCTTGCGATATGAACGCACTGCGCCAGATGGCAGGCGCTGGTCAGTTGAACGCCCAGACGATGGTGTGGACACAAGGTATGCCGCAGTGGGCGGCAGCTGGAACGGTTCCGGCACTGGCGTTGCTTTTCCAAGCCCCCCCCACTCCTCCCACGCCTCCTACTCCGGGCAGCGTACCTCCGCCTCCTCCCGGCATGTAATTAACCTGTTAATCATTTAATGTTGAATTATGAATCCACAAGAATTTGATGCATTAATAAATGCGGGCACGGGTTTCTACACCCAGAACCAAATGGTTGACTCCGGGGTCAACAACCAGATGAGCCGGCAAGCACTGCAGAACGTACAGATGATGCAGACTCCGGTTGCTATGGGTAGCATTCCCCAGGTTCCGGGGTCTCCTGATTTTGACAGGATGACACAACAGGCGTTGCCGATGTTCTACGTAATCCTAAACAACGAGCAAAAAGGACCTCTCACTCTGGACCAGCTCAAGGGACTCGCCATCGCAGATGTTATTGATGAGGATACGCAGGTATGGCAACAAGGGACTCCTGAATGGATGGCGCTGAAAGCCTGTCTCGCCAATCTGAAGAACCAATAAAATCCGGCATACTATGAGTGATTCAGAAATGTTTGACAAAGTGGTAGAGTTCGGCATGGGCATGGCAGTCATGCAACAGGTTCCCCAAATGATGAACACTGTTAATGCAGCAGCCGGTCAGCCGGTGCCTCCTCCTATCCCAAAGGCCACCGCTTATTTTCTTGCCATTGACGGCAAGCAGTACGGTCCTTTTACCGTAGAGCAGTTGCGCCCGTTTGTCCCCACCGGACAGATTACCGGTCAGACGCTTGTCTGGTGTCAAGGCATGAGTACATGGGAACCTGCGTCTTCCCGGGCAGATATCGCGCCGATATTCGGCTGACGCGTTAAACCGTTAAAGTGTTAAAATATGAAAATCAATCCGTTTTTAACCATTATCTCGTTTCTATTGGCTGTATTGGTGTCCTATGCGCTTTACTCCTATTGCCAATCGGAGGAACTGAGATGGATGATTACGCTACTTGGTGGCGTGAGTATTTTCCTGACATGGGCAGGCACATTGGCTGTCTCACTGCCGGAAAAAGGACGTAACGTTAATTTTAAAGTTTTAGGTGGAGTATGTGCGGTCCTCATGACTGCGTTGCAAATCTTCTTTACCTTTTCAGCAACAACACTGCAGACTTATCTCTTGATAACGGGTGTTATACTGATTATATGGTTGGTGATTGCCTATTCCATTGCCAAATAATTATTTATTAACTTAAAATATCTACACATTATGAAAAAATTGATGATGGTAGCTATGGCCTTAATCGTAGCATGCAGTGCAAGTTTCGCAGAGAAATCCGAGTTGCAAGAACTGAACAAACAGCGTAAAGAGTTACGTAAGTTGGACAAGAAGCAGTTGAACGAACGCAGCAGCAAAGCCGCTCGCAAAGAGGCAAAGAAACTGAAAAAGGCCGGTTGGATTGTAAGTCCGGGTACCTTACCTTTGGAGAAACAATTGGACCGTTCGTACCTGATGGAGATGGAATTCGATGAGAACCTGTATCCGAAGTACATCATGGCAAACGCTCAGTCTATCGGCGAGAACTATGATGCTGCTAAGACCTCGGCATTGAGTTTGGCTATCACCAATCTGGCAGGTCAAATCCAGACAGAGGTAACCTCCCTTATCGAGAATACCGTAGCCAACAAGCAGTTAGAGGCGAACGAGGCAGCTTCTATCGTAGAGACCGTTCAATCGAGCAAGAACCTGATTTCCCAGTCTATCGGCCGCACCATCACCGTTGTTGAGTGCTATCGTGAGGTTAAGAAAGGCGGGAACAAGGAAGTTCTGGTACGTATCGCCTACAACGGAGACATGGCTAAAGCAGCTGTTAAGAAAGCCGTTCGTGACGAACTGGAGAAGAAAGGCGAGAAGCTCCACGAGCAACTGGACAAAGTTCTGGGTCTCTAATCTGATACTAAAACGCTCATGAAACGCATAGTAACTTTTATATCGGCACTGCTGCTCGTAGGAGCGGCAGTTGCCGGTGAAAAGGTGATTCAATCCTCCGCCAAGCATATGCCCAAATGGGTAGGAGGAATGGAGAACGGCTTTTTCATCGTCTCCGCGCAGGCTGAATCTCTGGAAGATGCCCAGCAGAAAGCGATGACGCAGTTACGCGAACAAATCATTTCTGCAGTAGCCACCCGTGTCCACTCAGCAACGTCCATCACAATGCATGAACTGAGTACAAACGGCGATATTGTATCGCTGAAGGAGATGAAGAGTCAGTTGAGCGTAGAGGCTGCAGACATCCCCTATCTGGCAGATATATCCCCTTCTCATGCCGCTGATTTCTATTGGGCAAAAGTCAGAAAGGAGGACAAATCGACATACCATGTCTATCACGTCAAATATCCGTTCCCTAACTCCAAGTTACGCCAGTTGGTGGACGAATATGACCAGCGTCAGAAACTGATTAATGACACCTTACAAGGATTTGCCGCAACCAATTTTTCGGAGTTCGACGATCTGGACGAGATGATACAGCGATATAATCAGTTCAAACAGTTTACGAGCGGTCTCCGCGAGAGCGACTCGCGTCATAACATATGCAATACCATCCGTCAGTCGTATGACCAGATGTTAGCTCATAACCTGCGCGTAGAGACCATTTCATCCAACCGCGAGAACACTCGCGTAGCCATTTTCTATGGCCCTAAGCAACTCACCTGTGCATTAGTGCCAAAGGTAAAAAGCAATTGTCTGACAGCCATAGAAATAAAAAATGCTATCAGTTCTTCTGTTATCCGTTATGATTTCACCACCGGGTGCTATGAAGACGAGCAGAACTGGCTTGATATCACCTATACCATATTAGGTAAGAAATACACCACACGGAGCTATATTAAATAATATCCATTAAAAATACAAATTAAAACTATACGATGAAAAAATTTTTGCTTGCTGCATGTGCTGTCTTTTTTACGCAGTTGTCAAGTGCGCAGAAGCTTAGCGAGTTAATGCGGCCGCTCCCTGCCGCAGTTAGTGCAGAAGCGGACATGCCTGCTGAAATGGCACAGAAATTTGAGGGGCTCAAAAAAGAGCGCCAACTCAAATACACCACAGCCCAGAAAGCCACCTCTGCTGCCTTGAAACCGAAAGTACAGCAATTGATGGCTCAATATCTGACAAAAGAAGGTGACACGTACCAGATTAAATACAACGCTGCTGACAAGTATCGTATTTTCTTCCCGAAATACAAACTGCTCAATACCTCGCACGGACGCAGAAAATATGACACGGAAAGCAGTAAAGCATTCAATGTCAAAAAAGACCGTTTGTCCAATGCTATTATCCTGAATAACAACGAGATATACATTTTTAACAGGAAAGACAAGCAGGTTGACATGACCGAGTTTGTGTTTGAGACCAATAGCGATGCCATCGCCATGGAGGGCAATAAGATTATCCTGAAAGTCCCGGTGCTTGATTTGGCGGCAGGTAAATATCCGTGGGTACACAAAGTAGTTTGCCGGCATACTCCGTCAAATACACAATACACATTTGACATAGAGACCACCTGGAATAACGAGCTCAATCAATCCGGTTCTACCAACGCATTAGTGTTCGCCTCTATTAATAACGTAGATGGCAAAAAAATGGCATTGCTTTGTGATCTTGAGAGTCATAATCTGATGGTTGTCAAGTTGCCGTTGCTTATTAACGGAGAAGGCGTTGACGGAGCCAACGGGCGCAAGGGCAGTTACGGCGCTAACGGTATCAATCAAAGTTCTTATACAGACAAGGATGGTAAGACCCACACGATTGCAGGCACATGCGCCAAGCCCGGCCAAGACGGTCAAGACGGCGGGAATGGAACCAACGGAGGTCATTTCCTGATATGCCTTACTCCGGATATGATTGACACATACGGGCTGGATTGCGTTGTTACTACCATTGACGGCGGAAAGGGCGGAAAAGGCGGAAAAGGCGGAGAAGGAGGCATTCACGGAAAAGGCAGTGGATGCACTGGAAAAGCTCCGGACGGGAAGGACGGGAAAGATGGTGTTGACGGCATACGCGGCGATTTCCTGTATGTTAATGCAGATTGCTTATCTTTTTTTACCAAAGTATTACAATAAGGAGGTTTTATGAAACACAAGATATTGATACTGACGCTACTCGCCTGCCTCGTTAATACTATTCAAGCGCAAGAAGCCAAAAAAGATTCCGTTAGTACATACTTCCGGAATGCTCTCACCCAGATGATGATTTATCATCCGGAAGATGAATTCGGTTATGATGTTTACAAGATATTCAATGAGCTTCCCATACAAGAGAAATACGATAACCATGACCTTGACATCAAGGTTATAGACAATTCGAAAATTAGCGGAGTAGCCGGTAAACCGAAAGGAGGACTGCATCGCCAGACGTATGGAGGCAGCATGGTACTCACAGGCGATGAAAAGCAAAAGAACGCAGATGCCCTGCTTAAGTTACTCAATGACGCAGATGTAGGCAAGCGCATCGTGGCAAAATGGTTCAACCTCACCGGGGAGACTTTGCAGGATGCGCATTTCTCCACCAAAGTATTGGAAGACCGAAGCGATTATAACGCCACGATGCTTGACGTTGTAAAGGCCCGGAATACGATAGAAGGAACAGCCGCACTTCAGAACGTCAGCGAAGAACTGATCACCCACTCGTTTGTGCTAATCAGCGACATGACTTATATCACAGCTGAAAACCGGGCTGACGCCACTAAAACGACGTTCGCTGTCATTGGCGGAATATTTGACGCCCTTTCCGGAGGAAACAGCGGACGAAGACTTGCAGAAAATGTGGGGGATATTGCTGATAAGTTTACCGGATTTAAGGTCTTTACCCATTCGTATCTGTATCAGTTAGTATGGAACGATAGTATAGCTAATATATTTTACGACAAGTATTATACTTCTGAACCCAATCCGGAGCGCATTCGCGCATTCCTTGCAGACGAGACTACATTCAAAGTCAAATATCTGGGTAATGAATCTGCTAATTACGAGAAAACGACAACTCAAGGCCAGTACTCACGAGAAGACTTACTGCAAATGATTACCGCCCGGTCTATCGACCTCAACGTAGCCAAATTGCAGAAACGTTTTGACGCGTTCCGTGTAAGCGCTCCTATTACAACCATCGAGTACGACAAAAAGGGTAACATTTCCGGTTTCCGTGCACAAATCGGCGTCAAGGAAGGCGTAGAAGATGACATAGACTACGAAGTATTAAGATGCGTATACGAAAAGGGACGTATCAAGTACAACCGGGTTGCTGTTCTAAAACCCGTAAAGAACCAGATATGGGACAACCGTTTTAATGCGCTGATTGAGAATGACGAAGATGGCAATACCGCCGGCACTCTCTTTAAAATAAAAGACAAAACAGATGCGTCCAAAGTGTATATCGGCATGCTCATCCGCCAAATCAAAGGATAATAATTTCTTATTATACAAACAAATGAAAAAACGATTAGTTTTATGTTTACTTGCTATTGCATGCGTCGTTTCTGGCGCCATGGCTCAAGCAATAGCCAAATCGAAAGCGAACAAAGACACTGAGCACTGGCGTTATGAACTGCAGGCTGCTGTAGGACAAGCCCCTCACGGATGTGCATTGGTTCGCGTGTGGTCCTATTCCAAGAATGCAAATGTAGCCACAATGCAAGCCGGCAAAAATGCAGTACATGGAATCCTGTTTATGGGCTATCCTCCTTCAGCAGACGGAAGACGTATCCCGGGGCGTGACCCGCTGATTACTGACAGAGTCAAAGAAGAGCAATATGCCGACTTCTTTGACAAGTTCTTTGCCGACAACGGAGACTTCCAACGCTACGTATCCTATGTAGGAAACGGAATGCCGGACCAAGCACCTATCAAAATCGGCAAGGAATACAAAGTGCCTATCCTCGTTACGGTTATGGTTGATGAACTGCGTAAACGTCTGGAACAAGAAGGCATCTTAGCCAAGATGGAAGAGGTAATGAAAGGAAAGATGCCTACTATCATGGTAGTACCAAGCGCTATGTGGTGCAACAAGAACGGTTTCTTGCAAGTCTTCGACAATCAAGGCAAAAAAGAATATGTGCCGGATTACGAGAAAGCATTGCTGAGTTCTACTGATTTATCAGTTGCCATCAACACCATTAACACCCTCATGGCTAATCGCGGTTTCCCGCTCAAAGACCTGGAGGCTTCCCTCAAAACCATCAAAAGCGAGAGTGCCGAGGATGCTATGATGACTTCCAAGAGCGGAGAAGCTATTGCCGAATCACCTATAGATATCCTGCGTCGCGTTGCCAAAGCGGACATATGGGTTGAAATAGAATGGTTCACCACGCCTCAAAAAGGCGGAAGTCAGGTTAGTCTGACTTATAGTATGAATGCATTGGATGCCTACTCCGATGTAGTGGTAGCCGGTGTGCCTCCCACTACAGGACAAGCCGAATACACCTCCAAGTTCCAACTTCCTATTGCCATGGAGAGCGCTATCGGCGGACAATTCGATCCATTCTGCAAAAGTCTGATGAGCTATTTCGACAAGCTGAACAAAGACGGACGCGCTATCAAGATGCGTATTCTGACATGGGATGGCTTTGAGGACGGATTGATGACAGAATATGACGGCGATGAACTTCACGAGATTATCGAGGATTGGGTTGCTAACAATACCATGAACGGTAAGTTCGGTTCTCCGGACATCAGTCCCTCCGGCAACCGGATGACGATTGAGCAGGTTCGTATCCCTCTGCAGAACGAGAAGGGACGTGACTTGGATGCCCGTTCTTGGGCGCGCGGATTACAGAAAATGCTCCGCAACAAGTACTCTATTGAAAGCAATCTATCTTCGAAAGGATTAGGTCAACTTCAACTCATTATAGGAGGAAAGTAGTATGAAAAAGAAACTGATTGTATGCATCCTTTGCACATTGCTGGGACTGCCTTCTTTTGCCCAAGAGAACCGTTTGAATGATCAGGAACGTGTTGCGTTAACTCCTATTGTGCTGGATGATAATATCCCGGCAGGAGCCCACAAACAATTGGAGAACAAGATGACGCAGATAGCCGCAAAGAGCGGATGCTCGGCTATCAGCAACAGTCGTTTTGTAATCACTTGTTCTGCAGATATTCTCACCAAAGACATCACCCCCACTGCTCCACCGCAGCACGCCTACACCGTAGCGCTTAATTTTTATGTGGGCGATGGTGTAGAGGGACGCCTCTTTTCTTCATACACCATAGAGTGCAAAGGCGTGGGAACGACCCCGGACAAAGCATATATCAATGCTCTGAAGAATGTACGGGTGAATGACCCGGGATTCAAAGCCATGATTGATAAAGGCAAGAAAGAGATTATCGCCTACTACAATACGTATTGCGATATTATCATTGCTGACGCACAGACGATGGTGAAAAAGCATGAGTACTCCGGTGCTATTGACCTCCTCACCAGCGTACCCTTGGTATGCGAATCATGCTATCGGAGAGCACAGGACGAGAGTCTGTTAGCATATCAGGCATGGCGCGACGAGGTATGTATGATGGCGTTAAACAAAGCGCAAGCCGCTTGGGCTACACGCGACGCAAAGGCAGCTGCCGCAGCTCTGGAATTCATTCCTACTGACGGGGCATGTGTCAATGAAGCCAACGCACTCAAAAGAGATATCGCGTCCAGGCTGGATGCCAAAGAGCGCGAGGAATGGGAATTCAAGATGCGCCAATATGAAGACCAGGCAGCACAGGAGCAAGAGACTCTCGAACAAGAGACCAATCAGCCCTCCACCAACAACGTAGCCGTATCTGCTCAGAAAAAGAAGAATCTCCAAGCAGCCACTAACGCTGTATCCGAGAAGACAGAGGAGGTGAACGCACCTGCCAAGCCCAAGTACCAAGTCAAAGGAAAATGGTTTAAGTAGGACTGCCGTCAAAAGACATAGGTTTTACAAAAACGAGCTCGTCATCCCGACGAACTCGTTTTTACATATAACAAACAATCTCTATTACTCACTATTCGTAGTGATTTGTTATCTATACTACAAACATCGTGCCAAAGTCTTTTTGATAAAAATAATTTAAAAAATCATTTTATTCCAAAAATATTTGCATATCTCGCAGAAAAGTTGTACCTTTGCACACAATTTTGCACTTCGGCAATGGCTGTTGAGATACGAAAAATACAAACCAAGCGTGAGTTGGAGAGTTTTATCCGGTTTGCAAACGACCTGTATGCAGGAAATCCGTGTTACTGTCCTCCTTTGTTTTTCGATGAGATGAATTGCTTTGACCCGAAGCAAAATCCCGCTCTGGAGGTATGTGATTACCAGTTATGGATGGCATACCGTGACAACAAGCCTGTAGGACGTATAGCGGGAATCATCAACCGCCGGGCCAACGAGACATGGAAGGTTAAAAAAGTACGCTTCGGATGGTTTGATTTCATTGACGACCTTGAGGTAAGCAAAGCGCTCCTTGACACAGTATCGAAATGGGGAAAAGAACAAGGGATGGAATTTATCAACGGTCCTGTAGGATTCACGGATTTCGACCATGAGGGATTACTGATTAGCGGATACGAATATCCGGCCGTAATGGCATCTCTCTATAATTATCCGTACTACGTACGGCATATAGAAAACTACAATTTGACAAAAGAGGCAGACTGGTTTGAATTCCAAGTATACCCACCCAAACAATGTCCGGACCGGTTGGAGCGGATTGCCAATCTGGTAAAAGAGCGTTCGCACGTACACGTAGATAAAGTAAAGAACTCGCGTGAGCTCGTACGCAAATACGGCATCGAATATATGGATGTGATTGATACCGCCTACCAGAAACTCTATAATTTCCAGCCGATGACCGATGCGCAGAAGAATTACTACAAGAACATGTATTTCCCTCTTCTGAACTTCGATTTTGTAACCATCGTTGTAAACGAGAATAATGAGATAGTAGGAGTTGGATTGGGTATGCCGGATATCTCCGACGCATTGCGCAAATGTGGAGGGAAATTACTTCCTTTCGGTTGGTATCACCTCATCAAGGCGCTAAAAGCGAAAAAGATGGACGCCTTCAGTTTCCTCCTGATTGCCATCCGTCCGGATTACCAAGACAAAGGCATCAACGCGCTTTTTTTCCAAGACCAGATACCCTATATCAACCAATACGGTATCAAACGTCTGGAGACCACCAGTATTTTGGAGACGAACACCAAGAATATAGCTAATTTCACTCAGTTTGACCACAAGCGCCACAAACAACACCGCGCCTATATCAAGCCTCTCTAATGGCGAGTACAAACAAGACATATGAAATAGCGTTAGCGAAACTGAATGCTTATATCAAAGAGAAAGGATTGCGTGTATCACCGGTGCGTAAGATGGTTTTGGAAGAAATATGTCTCTTCCGTCAATCATTTACCGCAGACGAACTGACACAAGCCTGCGCAAAATACTACATATCGACAGGAACCATATATAACGCATTATCATTATTCGTTGCGGCACAGATTTTGAATGCCATAAACCGGCAACCGGGCAGGACTTCTGTAGAATACGAATTAACGATAGGTACCCACTCCAAGATACAAATCGTTTGCACAAAATGCGGTAGAGTGACAACCCTTCACGACAAGAAGTTGGAAGAACTCATTAAAGATCACAAATACGCCAACTTTAACCCTGTCCGGTATACAATGCATATGTATGGAGAATGCAAACACTGCCGGAGTCCTAAAAGGAAAGAAGAATAAAACATATGAGTACATTATCAATATATTGGATATTATTTATCGGCATAGCCATCATCAGCTGGATTGTATCCTACTCTCTTGAGCAGAAATTCAAGAAATACAGTAAAGAGAGTTTGCCGATGACGGGAAAGGAAGTAGCGGAAAAGATGCTTCACGACCACGGGATAATGGATGTTCAGATTACCTGTATTGACGGTCAATTGACCGATCATTATAATCCGGCAAACAAGACCGTCAACCTCTCCAAAGATGTCTATCATGGGGCAAACATAGCAGCCGCAGCTGTAGCCGCTCATGAGTGCGGTCATGCAGTACAGCACGAAGTAGCATATGCTCCTCTGAAGATGCGTTCCGCTCTTGTGCCGGTAGTATCATTCGCCAGCCATTGGATGACATGGATATTGTTGATTGGTATGCTGACAGTAGAGACCTTTCCCCAATTGCTGATGGTGGGTATCGCGCTTTTTGCTACAACTACCCTTTTCTCCTTTATCACCCTACCGGTAGAAGTAGATGCCAGTCGCCGTGCTGTCAACTGGCTTCAAGAAGCAGGTATCACCAATCGGGAGACAACAGAGATGGCGTCCGATGCGCTCCATAGCGCTGCGTACACTTACGTAGTAGCCGCTCTCAGCTCCTTAGCGACATTGGTATATTACATACTGATACTGATGGGAGGAAGAAGAAATTGATTTTTATACAAGGCCCCGTAGCTCAATTGAATAGAGTGTCAGATTCCGGTTCTGAAGGTTCTGGGTTTGAGCCCCAGCGGGGTCACAAAGAGCGGACAGTTTCAACAACTGTCCGCTCTTTATATTGTCATTATTCTCCTAATTTGATATCTACTATAATCGGGTCGTGGTCCGCATAACGATGCAACGATTTGTCCTTTAATTTATAAGCTCCATGCGAATAGTACCAATCCGCATTCACATGCCATGGCCGGACATGAAGGACTTGGGAAGCCATTGAGGGGTTTGCAAAACAACGGTCGAGAAAACCCGTTTCCCCCTTATAGACATATGAATAATCATCCGGGCAGAAACGCATCAACAGATCTTCGTACCCTGCGCGAACCAGAGTCTGGATAGGTTGTTCCCGCGTGTAGCAGTTATAATCCCCCAGAAGGAGGATATCTGAATCCCCAAAGAGGGCGATAGCTTCAGGCAGCATAACCAAAAGCGAATCGGTATTCTGCATTCGTTTCCTGTTGGTGTCATATTGCGTTCTTCCGGGACGTTTGGATTTGAGATGGTTGACTCCTACTATCAGCCGCTCACCGCTTGCCAATTCCTCAAATCCCGATGCGAACATGCGTGCGTAATAATGACTGGTGGTATCTTTATAGGCGGAAAGGGGATGCATGTAGGGTTTCACGCGATCCGTGCGGTACAGGAAACAGCCGCCTATACGGTCCATATTCTCCATCGGCATAGAGACATAGGCATAGCGTGGACCGCGTTTATTCAACTCCGCCAACAACATCTGAGGCGCCTTGTCTCCTACTTGTATCTCGCAAAGAGCAATAATATCCGCATGCATGGCACGCAGGGCCTTGGTCACTTTGCGTGTTTTGAGAGCCTGCTGCTTAGGGGTAGTCCGTTTGGTTGCGTATCCTCCCAAGTCCGCAAAATAATTCTCTATGTTCGC
>DEIW01000025.1 GCA_002352705.1 Bacteroidales bacterium UBA2764
TATGTCCGGCAGGACGCGAACGTAGCTAGGAAGGGGGCCCCATTTATGGGGGAGGAGGTCGAAGTACCACCGTACAGCCTCCAATATACGTACAGACTAAAAAAAGCGCTCTAGGTTAAGGGGAAGGGGCGTGCTTAATGATGCAAACGGGAGAAAGTGCCGCAATGTGCACCGGTGTAAAAATGAGAGTCGGAAAGGGATAGAGTGGAATCATCTTTTGATGACTCAATAAACAAGCGCAGGATAAACTCCTGCGCACGCTGTTTGAATCTGTAATAATCAATTTTCATAAATAGGTTAGTTGGGGTTAGGTTTAATGGCCATAGTTGCCGTTTTTTCTTTTCGAGTGCAAAGGTAGTATATTTTTGTGAATTACGCAAGAAAAATCTCTGCATTTTGTACACAATAAATGTGAACACAAAAGAACAGTAAATTATTCACAAATATATAATTCACAAACCGCACTAAAACCAAATTTATAGCCCTTGTACCCGATATGAAAAAATCATAGAGCAAGGAAAGAGATGATTTAAATTCCCTGTTTTGTAAATATTGAACATTTTAAGTGTTTCAGTATATACAATACACTTATTAACATATCATAACTGCTTAAATATCAGCATTTATAAGATTTACTTAATATAGTACTTTACTATTTTTCTACAAAATCGACTCTTTTGATAAATAGTAAAGAATATATTTCCTTTAAGTTATATAAAACGCTCAAATTGAGCGTTTTATATAACTCAACTATAGTAAAACAAAGGGCTAATAACAGGCGCTTACGCGTACGCATACCGGTGTATGATAGAATTGGCGTAAAAATGTTCCACGGAATAGCTGATCCTGTCGTGTATTCACAACCGTAAACACACAGATATTCACAAATAACAAAATTTATTTGTAAAAATATTTGTATATATTTGTGTATTTCACATTTTTTTCGTACCTTTGCACCGAATTTATAACAACGAATTTTGTCATATACAATTAACTACGTTTACTATTATGAATGAACGTGAACGAATAGAAAAAATCAAAGACACTCTGGGATTAACGGCAAGACAGTTTGCTGCAGAGATTCATGTACAGCCGGGAACTATCAGTAACATGATGGCGGGACGTAATAATCCCAGCCTTGAAGTAATGAAGCGGATTATGGATCGTTACCCGACGCTTAATCCGGAGTGGCTCATTGCCGGGCGTGGAGAAATGTGGCGCACGGAACCGGGAAAAGAACCTGGCCTGTTTGACGCTCAAGCCCCTGATCCTCAGGATAAATCAAGCCATATAAAGCCAAAAGAAGAGCCGCAGGTTCCTGCAGCTCCTTCTAAATCAATCAGTCGTATTGTTGTCTATTATACGGACAATACCTTTGAGGAATTCTCCAATCGTTAAATCCTCTAATCTTCAAATATAGAAGAGGCGCTGCTTACTGCAGTGCCTCTTTCAGTACCTCGCTGATGTCCCGCACATAGTGCAGTTTCAGACCTTTCAGGTATATCTCGTTAATTTCCGTTACGTCTTTCCGGTTATCCTCACAAAGGATGATATCCGTGATGCCTGCTCGTTTCGCCGCGAGCAGTTTCTCTTTCACGCCGCCGATAGGCAGTACTTTGCCGCGGAGCGTCATTTCTCCGGTCATCGCAATCCGCGGTTTGACAAGCCGTTTCGTAAAAGCGCTGACAAGCGCCGTAGTCATCGTAATACCTGCGGACGGACCGTCTTTCGGAATTGCGCCTTCCGGCACATGGATATGAACCGCCGTCTTCTCAAATACATCCGGCTTGATGCCTAATTCTTTGGCGTGCGCCTTCACATAGCCCAACGCCAAAGTGGCAGACTCCTTCATCACATCGCCTAAATTACCGGTCAGCGTCAAAGAGGGAGCTTTGGATGCCGACAGGCTTGTCTCGATAAATAGTATCTCTCCGCCTACTTGCGTCCATGCCAAACCGGTTACTACACCTACGTATTTGTTTGTCTCCCAACTGTCACGGCTGAAACGGGGCTGGCCGAGGTACGTACGCAAATCCTCAAGCGTCACGGATACATTATATTCCTCCTCCAATGCCAGTTTGGTGTCAATCTTACGGCAGATAGTTGCTATCTGTCGCTCCAGGGAACGCACGCCGGACTCACGCGTATAATCATCGATGATATGCGCCAGAATATCCTTCTTGAATTTCAACTGGCTGGCTTTCAGACCATGATTGGCCAGTTCTTTCGGAATCAAATGACGTTTGGCTATTTCTTCTTTCTCTTCCTGCAAATATCCGGTCATCTCGATTAGTTCCATTCGGTCGAGTAGAGGACGCGGAACGGTCTCCAGACTGTTGGCGGTAGCGATAAACAACACCTTGCTCAAATCGAAATCTACATCCAGATAGTTGTCATGAAAGGTACTGTTTTGTTCCGGGTCAAGCACTTCCAACAATGCCGAAGTAGGATCGCCTTTGTAGTCTGCACCTATTTTATCGATTTCATCGAGAACAAACACAGGGTTGGAAGTCCCGCATTTCTTGATATTATCGATGATTCGACCCGGAAGCGCACCTATATAGGTTCTGCGGTGTCCGCGAATCTCCGCTTCGTCGTGCAAACCACCCAAAGAGATGCGGGCATACTTGCGTCCGAGTGCCTCGGCTATGCTTTTTCCCAAGCTCGTTTTGCCTACGCCCGGAGGACCGTAAAGACAGAGAATCGGCGATTTCACCGGATATTTTTCCTTCTCTTTTTCGGTGCGAAGTCCTAACTGGCGCTGCACAGCGAGATATTCGACAATTCGTTCCTTCACTTTGTCCAATCCATAGTGGTCACGGTTGAGAATCTTTTGCGCATGTGACATATCGAAATTATCCTCCGAATAGATGCCCCAAGGCAACTCCAACAGGGTCTCCAGATAGCTGAGTTGGGTGGAGTAGTCCGGAGAATGGGTCGGCATGTGTTCCAGGCGTTTGATTTCTTTCTCGAACTGCTCTGCCACTGACTCCGGCCATTTTTTATCTTTGCCCCGCTCGCGCAGTTCTTTTATGGTCTGTTCGTTATCATCGTTGTCGCCTAAATCTTTCTTGATGGTCTCGATTTCTTGTTGTAAGAAATACTCACGGTTTCGTTGGTCGATTTTCTCGGCTGTACGGCGACGTATATCTGCTTTTATATTTTGTTCCTCTAAGTCCTTGTGCAGAAGCGTCAGCAATGCCTCCGCGCGCTCGGACAGGGAGTGAATTTCCAACAAACCTTGCTTGGACTCGGTGTCCATATGGTATATGGCGCACACATAATTGACCAGAGTAGGGGTGCTGTTGATGTTCCTGATAGACATCTGCAGACCGACCGGAGCGTCTTCACGCTCGCTCAAAATCTTCAGAACGGTCTCTTTGATACTATCTACAGTTGCTTTGAATTTCTTGTCGTTTTTGAGCGGCATATGTTCTTCAATCTCAAATGCCTCAGCTTTGAGAATGCCGTCTTCGATTGTGAAATTCGAGGCTTGTACGCGATGAATGCCTTCAAAGACAGTCATCATTGTGTCTTTGCCCATCTCCGGAACTGGAATGATTTGTACGACACGCGCCAGGACACCCAAAGAAAACAGATCTTGCTCAGTGGGGTCTGTTATCTCGTTGTTTTTCTGAGTCAGCAAAATGAGCGGACGGTCTTGTTTGTTGGCGGACTTGATGATCTTCAGGCTGTTTTTCTTGGAAACAGCGATAGGCAGTAACACGCCCGGAAACATTACATTGTTCCGGATTGGTAACACTTCGTATTGCATAATCTCTTTAATATCTTCAATTTCCATACCAATTAATTTTCTTTAATTTTGGGTAATTTTGGACCAATAAATAAATTGTCTTTAATTGTGGATAATTGTTGACCAATTAATTTTCTTTACTTTGAGTCCGCCGAGGCGGACGTTCTTTCTACTTTGAGCGAAGCGGTCTTTCTACT
>DEIW01000037.1:0-3309 GCA_002352705.1 Bacteroidales bacterium UBA2764
TTGGTTGGCATAACGTCCGAGGGATAGTCCGTTACAACGAATCAATACCTCCTGCCCAATCTGGAACATACCTCCTAATGACCCCATATCCACCGAGATGCGCAAGTTCTGTTGTTTCAAGTCTTCGGAACCATTAATTGTCCAACTAACTGGTTGCTGGATCACCATCGACTTGTAGAAGTTACCGGCGTAATCATCGGTAGAAATACGTCCGCGGATATAGATACCAATAGTATCTGTCGGAATAGTATCAATGGCAAACAGGAAGATGCCATTCTTGCCATCGGTAGAGCGTGTACGATAGAGCGAATCCGGGAAATCTCCTTTCTCTGAAGAGAATTCTTCTTGGAACTCGTTAAGAGTATAGATACGGTATTTCCCTCCCCATGCTTCGTTTTCTTTCTTGAGAATCTGGTCCAGTTCCGTAGAATCGGTGGTGGTGAACACGTCCTCCGGTTTGAGTGCACGAGGTTCGCAAGAAGCAAAGGAAAGTGCAAAAGCACAAAGTACAGTGTACAATAAATATTTATTAGTCTTCATAATTGCTTAGAATTTATAGGTTACAGTCAAGAAGAAGTTCACACCCCATGCATAGTAATATTTTGAAGGGTATTTCCATGCGTTAGCCGTAATAACGGAGTTGTGGTAGTCTTTCTGTCCTTGTAGTACGCCACGCGGCAGACGAGCCTGCTGATAACCACCGGTCTTGAAATGCGTGTTGTTCGTGACATTTGTCACACTCAAGTTGATGGAAACAGACTGACGTTTAGGCAGGTAGATCAGTTTTCCAACAGAAACATCAATGATGAATCGGTTGAGTGGGTTGGTGGCTTGCAGTTCCTCCTGCATCGTCATCAGGTTGTACGGATATTTGAGTACCGGAACACCATTATTGTCCAGAACTGCATTTTCATACTGCGCAACACCGTTCTCATCTACGCTGGCGCGCAACGGATTGCCATCAGTTGTTTCAATAGCGTTAGCATAGACATCTCCGAACCATCCGTTAACAGCAGTACCATCTACGCGCTGACCGGTAAACAGACCTTGCATGCGACGGCTTGGAGCCACAGAGAGATAATTCCAGTCATGATAATTAACCGTGATGTCAGCAAACCACATCTTCGGGTGGAAGAAGGAGAGCTTGAGGCTGGCGTTAGCTTGCGGACCTGTAGAGAGGTGTAGCCCCTTCAACAGAACTTTGTCCGTAGTCTCCAATACCAGTTCATCGCCATTAAGGGTACTCTTCTGCGTCATCGGCATACCGTTTTCGGCAGACTGTACAGCAATAGCATCGCTCGTATAACGGTAATCACCGATAGAAGCAACACCGGTTAAGGTGAAGTATGTACCGAGCTTGACAGCAATAGCTGCTTCACCTCCGAAATAGCGTTTGTCAATACCGGTCATAGCCTGATTAACGAATGTACGGGCTTCGTCATCATAGTATCCATTCAACTCCGTACCATTCCAACTCTGGGTGAAGAATCCGGTAATACGACCGCGAACAATCGGGTAGTTGAACGTGTAGGTCAAATCTGCCGATGCTACTTTTTCACTTGCTGCATAGAATTGCTCTAAATTCTTAGCATTATCATGCACGTAGATATTATTAACGACGCGGTCGTGTACGCGCTGAGAGATATATGCGTCACGTGCGTAAGGAGCGCGAGTCTCTATCAAAGCATTCAGTTTCAAACGGTTACGTCCGTTAATCTTATATGTGGCACCGAGTTTGAAAGCCGGATCCAAGAAATGGTGTCCCTCGCCAACCAATCTCTCTCCTGCTCCGGCGTGAACGCCGTTTACTATGTTTTGGAGAGCATTGCGTCCAAGATATTTCCATTCATTTTCTGTACCCAGAGCAAGTTTGGTCAGATACCAAGCACGTCCGTTATACATCTCTGTAGTACGCTGCATAGAGGTATAATTCAATTGCAATGCATAATACAGATCCACATCATTGAATTCCCATTCGTTCTGGAACCACGCTTTGGCATTACCCATATTGATGCGGTAGTTATATCCGAAACGACGTCCGTTGTCTTTTATCACATCATCATAGCCTTCACGTATTTCATTGAGACGTACGTTCGCGATTTCTTCCTGGGTAAAACCACTGTTTGTAGCCAATTCTTTGATATCACGGTCTGCAAAAGCATCAATATCAATCCATTGATTAGCACCCAGTAAATCGTCAATCGTCTTATAATGAATACCTTGCGAGAATTTTCCTTCTACGCCTAACGTCATAGTCAGATGCTTGTAATTGGTATTCACATAGTTGAACGAAGCGCTTGCTTCCTGAATGTCATTATGCCGACGCTCCAGAACATAACGAGCCGAACCTGTCGGGTTTGTCATGTTGTTGGCATAGTTGGAGGCGTAGATATTGTCCCAGTCAATCTGAGTGGTTTTGTTATCACGCGATTTCCATAGTTGCACAAGTTGGTTATACTGCTTTTTATCCACGGAGGGACCAACCAGTTTACCGTCATCGCCGATAAATCCTTCACCCAGATTTACTCCCTGGATGCCGCTATTATACGAGTTTCCGATAAATAGTCCCCAGTCATAATGCTGACCATCCTCGTTACCGAGCTGCACTTCAGAGTGTTTTGTGTTCGCGTTCGGGTTCGCAATCTGTGCATCCCACATGGCCGAAGGCAGATTACGGTAGTAGTCAGGACGCGGATCCGGGGCATTGTAGAAATTCAACGCCGAGTTGGAATACCAGGAATAATGGTAACCTACTGCTGCTTTGATTTTCTGGTTCTCATCAATCTTATATTCATAGGCGGCAATGACTGTAGGATCATAGGATTTCACGATACGCGAGTTGCGAACCTTGCCGTTTTGGTATCCCCAATATGGGTTGTAGTTGTTACTTCCCGTCAAGTCATATACTTCCTGGGTAACTGCCGCATTCTGTCCACGCTCCGTAGGCGCGCCGAATGTAATCAACTTGAGACGCGAGTTACTCCAGACTTTCTCAGCCGTAAGGAAATATCCCAATGAATAATATTTGATACCTTCTCCGATAATACCTTTGTTATCAATATACGGAGAAAAACGGTATGCCAGTTGCGCAGTAACAGCCCATCCACTGGAGAGTATTCCGCTCGAATAAGTAGCGTTCACACGGGCCTTGTAGTTACGGTTAGTTCCTGCGGCACCTACTTTCCATCCTTGTGCGTATCGGCTTGCCCCCATCATGTAATTGGTGGATTTTCCGATGCTACCAAAGGTGAAATTGTTGGCCTCAATAGCATTGATTTCATCCTTGTAACGGCTTGCGTCGTTCAATCC
>DEIW01000037.1:3329-3713 GCA_002352705.1 Bacteroidales bacterium UBA2764
TGAGTAGTTGAACTGTCCGCGTTCCTGTGAGTTGAAATTCAAACCTTCTATGTAGTAGGTCTCAGCTATAGCGGAGGTATAACCACGATTCCGATATCGTGCAGTTGACCATGCAAAAGAAGTTGTCGAATTGAAAACATCAGTGGACGCGGAAGATGAGGAGGCTTGGGCTTGTGTACGGCCTTCATCATCGCTCATCTCCTCCTCTGTCAGGTTGAGCAAGATTTCTTCTTTGGTTTGTGAAGCAATGTCTTGCTGCAGAGAGATTGTCCCCAATTCTGTAGTTTGGTTCTCTTTCAGATTGACTAACTCGAGGCCGGCCAAGTAGCCGTCTGCCTCAATAACCACCTCTTCGTCCATAGGCTCCAAATAGAGCAACGAGAA
>DEIW01000114.1 GCA_002352705.1 Bacteroidales bacterium UBA2764
GATTAGAAGGAAGTAAGCAAGTTATAGAGTTTTAAGAAAAATATTAACGACATGGATAAAGAAATGAATTTTTTTGACCTGTGTGTGCTATGTTGCCGCGCAATAGGTCGTGGATGTGCCGCCTGTTTAAGATTCTTGGCGCATATGTTAAAAGTCTCATACCGCTATTGGTGGCTTGTACTCACACTGATGATTTTGGCTGCGGCTGCGGCGCTTTATTATACGCGTTACGAGAACCAGAAATTCTGTGTCAATGCGGTAGCTATATTGAATGGTCCGTCCATTTCTCAGTTTGAACAGGTTTATACACCGCTTCGTTCCGGGCTTCAGCTGCCGGACGAGATGCCTTTGAAAGAACTTATTCAGAGCCGTAAGATAAGAGATATTTCTACTTATCGTGTGATTGACTGTTTGAGGGACAGTGTGGCTGATTATATTGATTTCAAAGGTGTTTCTTCTCCGATAGACACTGTCAATGTACAAATGCAGGATAGGCTGTGCCTCCAGTTCCGTGTCAAACAGCGTGACCTGGCTTTGATACCCGAAGTCGAGAAAGAAATGTTAAGTTGGCTCAACGAAAACGAGGCTCTGCAGCGTTCCTACAAGACGTATATGGAAAATCTGCTCAAGGAAGTGCAGTTCAATCATTCCCAGATGGCTAAACTGGACAGCTTGACCACACATTATTATTTCCATGCGCATCATGGCGACCAGCCGAGGACGGGTATAGCAAATGGTGTTGTATGGGTAGGTGACTGGAGCGTCCATCTTTTCTTGGGAGATATATACCGCCATCAGTGCCGCACGGAACGATGGGATCAACGCTTGCAGTTAGCTACTGCTCCGGTTGTCTTGGAGAACCATTTTGCAGTAGATGCGCGTCCGCTTAATAGTCGTGTCAAGTACTTGTGTCTCTTCCTACTTCTGGCATGGATAGGCGGATACGTGATAGCGGAAGTAATCGATAAACGCAAAGCGATAGCCGAATGGTTGAAAGCGTAAAAGAAAAAACGCGTGAGGGTCAAGCCTTCACGCGTTTTATAATCCATCGGGTGGTGTAGTATAGTACCACCGCCCCGAGTAGTAGTAATATGGCCACGGATAATTCGTGGCTGTATTTGTTGATAAGGTCTGCTTGCCCGTGCGCCACATAGCCGAGAATAGCCAGTACCGTGTTCCATAGTCCCGCACCTAAAAAGGTATAGAACAGGAACCAACCGAAATGCATCTTGCTTAGTCCCGCCGGAATAGAGATCAGTTGCCGGATACCCGGGATGAAGCGTCCGACGAACGTACTGACCTTGCCGTGGTCGTTGAAATAAGCCTCCGCTTTCTCCACTTTCTCGCGGCTCAGGAGACACAGATGTCCTAACTTGCTGTCCGCAAAAGCATAGATTATCGCCCGTCCGAGCCAGAGCGAGAGCAGGTAGTTGATAATCGCGCCAAGCAGTGCGCCTATCGTGCCGAAGAACACTATCAACGCTACGTTAAGCACATAGCTGTCACTCACACAGACTGCGCTGTTCGGATCCTCCGCAACATACGCCGCAGGCGGGATTACCACTTCGCTCGGGAAAGGGATGAACGAACTCTCCACGGTCATCAGTGCCACGATAGAACCGTAGTTCATATGGGAGGAGTACCAGTCGGTGACGGCGGTGATCCAGGAGGTGGAAACCTCCGTACTATCCGTTTGGGCAAAAACATTGGTAGCGGACAGACTGCCCGCTACCAATAGAACGATGATCAGTGCGCGTCTCATTGGGCTAACAGCTCACGCACTTTGAGGTTGATAGTCTTGCCCTCTGCTTTGCCGGCGAGTTGCTTGGTAGCTACGCCCATCACCTTTCCCATGTCCTGCGGACCTGTAGCACCTACCTGTGCGATGATTTGCTTGAGTGCAGCCGTCAGTTCCTCCTCGCTCATCATGGCGGGCAGGTACTGCTCGATGATCTTGCACTGCGCCAACTCGTCTTCCGCCAGTTCGGGACGGTTGGCATCAATATACATCTGCGCCGACTCTTTGCGTTGCTTCACCATCTTCTGAAGGATCTGCAGCGCTTTGTCGTCATGCAGTTCGCCGTCTCCGCCTTTGGCGGTCTTGGCTTCCAGAAACTCTTTCTTGATTCCGCGTAGCGCATCAAGTGCCGTTTTATCTTTTGCGAGCATCGCTTTCTTGATGTCCTCGCTTACTTGGTCAAATAAACTCATAATAGAAAATCCCCTCCTCCCTCCCTTGAGGGGAGGGTCGGGGAGAGGTTATTAAATAAACAACAGTTGTACGATAATATAAACCGGTAGGAGGATGATGAGCGAGAACTTGATCATGTAACCGAAGAAGGACGGCATCTTGATTCCGCTTTCCTCTGCGATGGCTTTCACCATGAAGTTAGGTCCGTTGCCGATGTATGTCAACGAGCCGAACATCACAGCCGCGATGGAGATAGCTTTGAGCAGTATCTCCGGAATACCGGCTACGAAAGGTGTACCGTTGAACATACCTGTTACAACACCTGCTTCAGCGGCAGCAAGCGACTCCGGCAGGCCGGAAGCTACGCCATGGAAGGCAACGGCTGTCGGCGTGTTGTCGAGGAACGCAGAGAGCGCACCGGTCGAGTAATAGAACTGCCATGCGTGGGTGAAACCGAGGTCGGCTGCGTGCGCCTTCAGATAGGCGAGGGCAGGGGTCATCGTGGTAAAGATACCGAGGAACAGAACCGCCACCTCTACTATCGGCGCCCAACTGAACTTGTTGTCGCCGAAGCGCACCTCTTTCTTGGTGGTGTAGAGCGAGAGACCTGTGAGCGAGAGCAGCACTATCTCACGCAGGTATTTGATCCACAGCGGAGCGTCCGCTTCACCCATCTGCTTGATGGTTCCTTCGTTCACAAAAGCCACTGCCAGCACTACGCCTAGCAGATATACGAAATTGATAGTACCTTTCATCACCAACGGCGTAGCCTCACGCGAGTCAGCGGAGAGAGAGGTCCAGTGCTCTTTCTTGTAATAATAGGTATCCATTGCGAAATAGATGCCGAGCAGCAGAATTCCCGTAACAGCCCATTCGGGAGCAAGGTGCAAGAACCATGAGAAGTGCGCGCCGCGGAGGAAGAGCATGAACAAGGGTGGGTCTCCCAGCGGTGTCAGCAGACCGCCGCAGTTGGCTACCAGAGCGATGAAGAAAAGGATGGTGTGAACCTTGTACTCACGCTGTTTGTTGGTCTCGATGAGCGGACGGATAAGCAGCATGGCTGCGCCCGTCGTACCCATGATAGAGGCTAAGATCCAGCCCAAGCCCAAGAAACCGGTGTTGACCCAGGGTTTGGCTTTCAGGTCACCCGAGAAATGGATACCGCCGGTGATGACAAACAGCGCCAGCAGCAGGATGATGAACGGCACGTAGTCGAAGAAGATCTGGTGCTCCAACTCGTGCATCATTCCGCCCATGATCAGGCATACCGCTACGGGCACGCCGAGGAAGAGGGAAACAATGAGTTTGTTGGTGTTCTTCTCCCACCAATGCTCTGCTACCAGCGGACCGATAGCAATCATCAGAAGCATGAGTCCGAACGGAATCAAAGACCATGCCGAATGTACAAATTGTTCCATAGTATATTATTTTTTAGTCAAAAGTAATAAGTCGAAAGTCGAAAGCCCAAAGTCGAAAGCCCAAAGTCACTTGTGCAGTAGTTTTCTTCCGAAAGCGAGTGCAAAGTTACTGCTTTTTTTTTATATTTGCAATAGGAAGAAGATTTTTTCTACCATTATCGGCAATTTGTAGCCCTCCTTGTGTCAAAAAGAGAAATCTGTCTTTTGGACGTTTTCGCCATAGATGGTTTTGAAATCATCCTTCATGGAGACGACTATATAGCCGTTCTCGCGCCACTGGTCGGCGAGTTTGAGCGCTTTCTCGCGGTTGGCGTGGTCGCGGTCCTCGTCATCGGCGATGAGCATGAAGGCGAGGGTCTTGTATTTGGTGTTGCCCAGACAATAATTGTGCATGGCGCAATCGCCGCCGCTGTTGCCGAACGACAGCACAGGCACTTTGCCTATCTCTTGGGCTATCTGGAGGACCTTGTTCGTCTTCAGGTTCTTGATAATCAGTTCGTCCGTCCGCACGATGTCCTCCTCTTTGCCCATCGTGTAGTTGACTCCGGCTTCCGCTCCCTGCGAAGTGGATTGCAGACGCACGTCCATTCCTATTACGCGGTTAGGCGCGATACCGATAGACTCTGTCAGCGCGCGGCATATGAAACGGTCTGAACCGGAAACCACATAATACGTAAAGCCGTTCGCCTCCAGGTAATCAAACACTTGCAGCATGGGTTGGTAGAAACTCTCGCCGTAGGTCATTCCCGTAAAGCCGTTAGCCGGCTTGGTGGCATACGCCTTCACGTAGCTGTCAAACTGCGCAAGCGTCATGCCGGAGTACGCTTTGGCGGCTGCATAGGCATGCTTCATGTCGAAATGATCCGGTAGTTTGGTTCCGTTACGCACAAAATCGCGTATCTCCTGCGCCGTCTGACGCACATCTTCCGGTGCTTTGTCCCGGTAAGCGGTATCGTCCAGCACCCTGTATTCGAGCAGGTTATACTCAAAATAGGTAGGGTATAACTCACCGACAAACGTGCCGTCCATGTCGAACGTAGCGATGCGGTCGCTTGGCGTGATATAATTGGGGGAGTTAGGGTCTGTCACGTCCTCAACGTAAGCCTGCAAAGCGGTTACCGCTTCACATTCGTTCCAAAGAGTGAGATAGTTTTTCGGCGGTGTCGGTTCGTTGCTGTTGCAACTGCTCATTACCATGCAGCAGGCAGTAATGGCAACCAACCATAGTTTAAAAGTCTTCATAATTATGATATGCTTTTACAAATCCACTGCAAATTTACTGCTTTTTTTTGAGATATGCAAGAGAGAGAGGTTTTTTTGTGCCCAATGTTTTTCGTTTTGCGGCTACTTGGCTTCCGTTCAGCCTCTGTTTAGTCGTTCTTTAGCATTCATTCTCATTCGCATCTCGTTCGCATTGCGGACGTCATAATAGGGTGTCTTCACCGTCCTTTCAACGCCGTGACCATTTCGCGACCATTGCGAACGTCTTGACCGGATTCTTTGTAGCAGGCGGATTGATACGAATAAAACAGGTTGTATTAGGATCTTAGCAATCTTTTCAATCTGTCACGCAGCAATGATTTATAGGCTTCTTTCTGCTCTTGCGTGATAAACGAGCGGTCAATTGTCTCTTCCCATTTCGGTAAACAGGAAGCAAAACGCTCTACTGTCCGGCGGATAAAATGCTCCGGCAGGTTAGCATGTTCTGCTGCTGCTTCAAAATCGCATAATTTGATATTGGATTTTTTTCCATTCAGCGTCAATGCCATTTCCTCTTTATCCTCCGGATTTACCAAAGCCACATTCACAAGGTCATAAGCAGGGGTAAAGACTTGTTGATTTGACGGTTTATACAACGAAAAGTTTTTCAAATGCATATCGTTGTTACCCGTCAGGAAACAAAAGATCAACAGTTCGTAGAAATTCGTCAAATCCAATTGTGGGATTGCGGAATACTGAGCAATCAGTTTGGCTACTTGTTCATAACTGCTTTTGTACTTGTCCTCCGTCTTTCGCTCTGCCAATTGGCACATATCTTCCATCAAAATCTTCTGCCCCTTTGCGCCCCGGTCGAACCGCCGGGTAATATATCCGAGACTCCCGTCAGCCAGCCGGATGAGCGAATGTCGTGCAACGGACAATTTGGCGTCCTCTGCCAAATGCATGGTGAGGTCTTCCACTTCCGGTAAGTGTTCGAATAACTCGGTCTGGGGTTTGAAAACATATTGTCCCCACAATCCCACAATCGTCAAGCGTTTGCTGCCTTCGTGCTCTGTCAGATTAAGCGACAACTTGGCCTGTACGCCGGTAAGAGTGGTCTGCGAACGGATAATTTCGGTAGCCAAATGCTCCATGTCCGCCTGAGTATATTCCATGAGCGGCTGCTCTTTGATACCAAATATCTTCTTGGCGCAGGACGGATGAAAATCTATCTGCCCGGGTTCTAATTCCTTATAACAATATAGACATTTGCACATATGGATTATTCTTTTACGGGTTGTACACTAACCGCTCCGATACAGTCTTTGCAGCAAAGCAGCAGCAATCCCATCCGGTCCAATTGGGAAATATCGCTATTACGCAATGCCACATCCAGCAACCAACCTTCCGGTATCAAGCCATCGAAAAAAGGATGAAGGATATTACTGTCATACGGTTGTTCGCGCAGAGGCAAAGTTAAGCTTACAGGCTCAGCATCAGCCTTTTCCAAGTATCGGCTATCATACGTGAAACGATATCCCGTTTCTGTTTCTTCCAAGCGCCCTGCCAAAAGGTCACGGACATAGATGTTAGCTTTGCGCATGGTTCTTTGGTTGAGCGGTTAGACAATAGTTGAACAGGTTGAGTAACTGATTGACCGTGTCCATACGGGCAGTTGTTTTTCCCTGCTCCAATTCACGGAGGAACGCCAGACTTACTCCTGCTTTACGGGCAGCTTCCTCTTGTGTTAAGCCATATTGTTTCCGCAAAGCTTTGACTGTATTTGCAATTTCTGTTCTCATGATACTATATATTATAGTAGATAATCTTGCGTTATTATTCAGTTGTGCTTACGATAGTATATAAATTCGTGTGTTTCTACTTGATTTATATACTATAATAGCTAAAATTTGCCGCAAAAGTACAAAAAATATATGATATATGCAAATATAAGTACCAAAATATGAGCATTTAATGCGTTTTTTTCAATAAATACTCAAATATGAGTAGTTATTGCGCCTACAATAATCTATCACTTCTCTTGCAACTTTTTTAACTATTATGTAATAGTTGATAGGATTTTTTGTACATAGAACGCAATATTTTGCAGAAATTGGTTTGTTATATTGGCGTTAAAATGGTACCTTTGTAGCAAAAATGATTTATGG